>JBATIA010000027.1:0-21527 GCA_049667415.1 Ignavibacteriaceae bacterium | reverse complement strand
CACCTATACTTACACCTTCTCTGAGCTTGAAATTTGAAATTGCTTTTTTAGCTTTTCTGACACTGGCTTTTTGTCCAGTAATCGACTCGAGTTCTCTAACAGCCTCTTCAAGAATCTTGGGTTCTGTAACAGCTGCTCCAAGTCCCATATTAACAACAACTTTTTCTATTTTGGGAACCTGCATTATGTTTTTATAGCTGAAAGTTTTCATCAGACCAGGGATGATTTCACCCTGATAATATTCAAAAAGTCTGCTAGGAATTATAACTTCCTTTTCAGCAGCTGCTGGTGCAGTTTCCTTTTTGGATTTTTCTTTCTTTACTTTTTCTTTTGTTTCTTTTACTTTTTTTTCTGCCATCTGATTAACAAGGATTTATATTCTTACTGAAGCATCTCGCCGCTTACTTTAGCAACCCGGGCTATTTTCTTTTTACCAGTTTTTTCGTCAAGGACAACCCTTGATCCAATACGGGTTGGTTCATTACTCTTAGGATCCAAAATCATCACGTTCGAAGCATGAACTGATGCTTCTTTTTCAAGTATACCACCTTGAGGATTTTTCTGGTTAGGTTTAGTATGTCTTTTCCTAAGATTTATTCCTTCAACAATTACACGGTACTTCTTGGGAAATACTTTAAGTACTTTACCGGTTTTACCACGATCGTTTCCGGAAATAATCATAACCATATCATTTTTTCTAATTTTCATAATTACCTTTTACAATACTTCAGGTGCTAATGATACAATTTTCATAAACTGTCTATCTCTTAATTCCCGTGCAACGGGACCGAAAATACGTGTGCCTCTCGGTTCGTTCTGCGGATTTATTAATACTGCAGCATTTTCATCGAACCGAATGTATGAACCATCTTTTCTTCTAACTTCTTTTTTTGTTCTAACAATTACCGCCCTGGACACTTCACCTTTTTTTACTGTTCCATTCGGCATGGCAGTTTTAACACTAACAACAATTGTGTCACCCACTGTTGCATATCTCCTACGGCTTCCGCCTAAAACCCGAATGCATCTAACTTTTTTTGCACCCGAATTATCTGCAACAATCAGATTTGTTTCTACCTGTATCATCGCTCGTGATTCTCCTGCCTACTTTGCTTTTTCAATAATTTCAACTAAACGCCATCTCTTATTAGCACTAAGAGGGCGGGTTTCCATAATCTTAACCTTATCACCAATTTTACATTCTTTTTTCTCATCGTGAGCCATAAGCTTGGTCGTCTTTTTAAAGTATTTCTTATAAAGAGGATGAGCAACTTTTCTTTCAATAGCAACAGTAATTGTTTTATCCATCTTATTACTTACAACCATTCCAATCCTGGTCTTCCTAAGTCCTCGAGATTCCATTCTTAAGCGCTTTCTCCTTTCGCTGAAATACCAGCTGATTGAAGTTCTCTTTTCTGAAGAACCGTTTTTAACCTGGCAATATCTCTTTTCACATTTTTAATTTTCGCCGTATTAGTCAACTGCTTTAATTGATGAGAAAACCTGAGGTCAACAAGATTTTGTTCTTCCTCTTTTATTCTCTGGAGGATTTCTTCAGTTTTCATTTCATTTATTTCATGAATCTTCATTTCAGTATCCTATAAAAGCTTATTCAAAATCAGGTCTGGCAACAACTTTAGTTTTTATCGGCAACTTGTGCGAACAAATCGTGAGAGCTTCGTTTGCAACCTGCTTTGTAACACCCGAGACCTCAAAAAGAATTCTACCGGGTTTAATAACTGCAACCCAGAATTCCGGGGCACCTTTTCCTTTACCCATTCTTGTTTCAAGAGGTTTTTTAGAAACTGGTTTGTCAGGGAATATTCTTATCCATACCCTTCCATCTCTTTTCATTTTTCTTGAAAGAGCAACACGGCATGCTTCGATCTGTCGGCTAGTAACCCAACTTGGTTCTAATGCTTTTAAACCGAAATCGCCAAAGGCAACTGAGCTGCCACGTTTAGCTTTACCTTTTCTTCTACCTCTATGTGCTTTTCTGTATTTTACTCTTTTCGGCATTAACATAATGTTAGATCTTTCTAAAAATTATTCCATTGCTCTTTTGCCAAGAATTTCACCCCGGCAAATCCATACTTTAATTCCAATGGAACCATATACTGTTTCTGCTCTTCCGTTGGCGTAATCTATATCAGCTCTCAATGTGTGTAAAGGAATTCTACCATCTTTATATTGTTCAGATCTTGCTATTTCAGCACCACCTAATCTTCCAGCACACATAATTCTTATACCTTCGGCACCCATTCTCATTGACGCTGTTATTGCCATTTTCATCGCTCTCCTGAAGGACACTCTTCCTACTAACTGATTTGCGATATTTTCAGCAACTAAATATGCATCAAGTTCAGGTCTTTTAATTTCTGATATCTGAATCTTTACATCTTTATTAGTTATCTGTCTTAATTCTTCCTCAAGCTGGGTAATTTCCTTACCGCTCTTACCAATGACAACACCCGGTCTTGATGTATGAATATTTAATATTATACTCTTTGATGTTCGATCAATTATTATTTTAGAAATACCTGCTTTTTTTAATCTGTTTCTTACATAACTACGAAGTTTTTCATCTTCTTTTAATTTCGTTGCATAACTTTTGCTTTCATACCAATTAGAGTTCCAGCCTCTTATTAAACCTACTCTTAAACCTATCGGATTAGTTTTCTGTCCCAAAAATTCCTCCTAGAATTATGCTTTTTTTGCAACGACTATTGTTAAATGACAGGATCTTTTTCTAATCCTGTATGCTCTACCCATCGGCGCAGGTGATATTCTTTTTAAAGTTGGACCGACATTCACATAAACTTCCTTAACGAAAAGATCAGAAGGTTCAACTCTTGTTGTTTCATCTTTATTAAGGAGATTAGAAACTGCTGATCTCAAAGTTTTTTCTGCATCTTTTGATGAATGTTTAGGAGAAAAGTGAAGTATTTCTAATGCTTTATCCACTGATTCTCCTCTAATCAAATCAATCACCAGTCTCATTTTTCTTGGTGATGAACCTATAAATCTGTTTCTTGCTGTTGCTTCCATCTTAATTAACCCGCTTTAACTGCTTTTTCTGCCTTGGTGCCTGGATGACCTCTAAAAATTCTTGTTGGGGCGAATTCACCTAATTTGTGACCAACCATATTTTCAGTTATGAAAATCGGAATCATCTTATTTCCATTATGAACAGCTATAGTGTGACCAACAAAATCCGGAGTAATTATAGATGCACGAGACCAGGTCTTAATAATTCTTTTCTGATTTGTATCATTAAGCTGTTTTATTCTCTGTGCCAGTTTATAATGTATAAAAGGTCCCTTTTTAACTGAACGAGGCATAAGCTAAACCTATTTTTTCCTTCTTTTAATAATGTATTTATTAGATAGATTTTTTCTTTTACGTGTTTTCAAACCTTTAGCTTTTTGTCCCCAGGGTGAAACAGGATGACCTCCTCCGGAAGTCTTTCCTTCACCACCACCCATCGGGTGGTCTACCGGATTCATCGCAACACCCCTAACGTAGGATCTTCTTCCAAGCCATCTTGTTCTTCCAGCCTTTCCTAAACTAATATTTTCGTGTTCAGAATTTCCAACTAGTCCATAAGTAGCCAAACAATTTATACTTATCATTCTCACTTCACCTGAGGGCATTTTTAACTGTGCGTATTCACCTTCTCTTGCCATCAACTGTAAAGCATTTCCGGCACTTCTACCTAACTGTCCGCCTTTGCCCGGTTTCAATTCGACGTTATGAACAAAGCTTCCCAGTGGCATTTCCTTTAAAGGTAATGCGTTACCAACTGAGATTTCACTTCCAGGACCAGATGTAATCTTATCACCCACCTTTAATCCATTGGGAGCAATAATATATCTCTTTTCACCATCGGAGTAGTGAAGCAGCGCAATTCTTGACGACCTGTTCGGATCATATTCTATCGAAAATACTTTTGCCGGAATGCCATGTTTATCTCTTTTAAAATCGATTTTTCTGTATCTTCTTTTATGTCCTCCACCTATATGCCTTGCTGTAATTCTGCCATGATTATTTCTTCCACCTGATTTCTTTAAGGATACGGTTAAAGACTTTTCAGGTACAGATTTAGTAATCTCTTCAAAAGTATAATCACTTTTAAATCTTGTTCCCGGAGTATTTGGTTTTAATTTTTTAATTCCCATTTCGTTACCTGATTATCGAAAGCTAAACTTCCTCAAAGAGTTCAATTTTTTCGCCCTCTTTAAGAGTTACAATTGCTTTTTTAAATTTTGCAGTTTTTCCTGTAAACCTTCCACTTTTTCTGAACTGCGTTTTAGTTTTGCCAGGATGATTTATAGTTTTTATATCGACCACGTGAACTTTAAATTTTTCCTCGATCGCCTTAGCGATTTGAATTTTATTTGCCTTAGGATTTACTAAAAATCCGTACTTACCATTATCTGCAGTAATATTCGTCATTTTTTCGGTGATAAGCGGACTAATTAAAATCTGATGCATATCAGTTTACCACCTTTTCTTCATTCTCTTTAAATGTTTCAGAAATAGCATCAATAGCACTATGCTGGAGTATTAAAAGCTGATTATTCAAAATATCATAAGTAGAAGCTTTACTAGCTTCCAGTACATTAACTTTGCTGATATTTCTTCCTGATTTATAAATGTTAGTATCATTCTTTCCTGTTAAAAGAAGAATCTTCTTACCATTCAAATTCATTGCATTAATAAAAGAAACGAAATCTTTCGTTGCTGGTTTTTCAAATGTAAAATCTTCAACTACAAGAATCTGCTCATCCTTAACTTTATAGCTAAGCGCAGATTTTCTTGCAAGCTGCCTCAATTTTTTAGGAAGCTTTTGTCTGTAATCTCTTGGACGAGGTCCGAAAATTGTCCCTCCACCAATCCATAAAGGTGAACGAATTGTACCAGCTCTTGCGGTTCCTCTTCCCTTTTGTCTCCAGGGTTTTTTACCTCCACCTCTTACCTCTGCTCGTTCCTTTGCTTTATGTGTTCCCTGCCTTTGATTAGCAAGTAAAGCTTTCACAGAGAGATAGATGGCGTGATCGTTTGGCTGGATACCAAAAATTGTATCATCGAGTTTAACTTTTTTCCCCGAAGATTTTCCGTCTATTTTATAAATTTCTAATGTCATGATAATTCAGTTTTTAATTCTTTTTTTTTATAAGCCTATGGCTTAATCAGTTCAACTATTGAATTAATTGAACCAGGCACTGCGCCTTTAATCATTATCAAATTTTCTTCCGGGATAACTTTAATTACCCTTAGATTCCGAACCGACACATTATCAAATCCTTTTCTTCCAGCCATTCTCTGACCTTTAAAAACTCTTGATGGATAGGAACTGGAGCCTATAGAACCGGGCGCCCTTAACCTATCACTCTGTCCGTGAGTTGTTCCACCTACACCCCCAAAATTGTGACGTTTCATAACTCCCTGGAATCCTTTTCCTTTACTCTTTCCTTTTACTTTTATTATATCGCCTTCCTTAAAGAGATCTACTTTTATATCATCACCAACTTTTACTGCACTTGCATCAAAGCCCTTGAATTCTTTAATAGTTCTTAGTGGTGCAAGATTATTTATTTTAAATTGACCTAAAACGGGTTTGCTAATATTCTTTTCTTTCTTCTCTTCAAATCCTATTACAACAGAAGAATATCCGTCTTTTTTCTTGTCTCTAATGGAGACAACCTTACAAGGTCCTGCCTGAATAACAGTAACAGGTACCAAATCTCCTTCAGCATTAAAGATGCTGGTCATTCCTATTTTTTTACCTAAAATTCCAGGCATAACAAACTCAAAATAAATTATAACTTAATTTCTATATCAACACCCGCCGGAATATCAAGCTTGCTTAACGAATCGACGGTCTTGTTATTTGAATTATGAATATCAATGATTCTCTTATGTGCCCGGGTTTCAAATTGCTCACGTGATTTTTTGTCGACATGAGGTGATCTGAGCACAGTGTAAATAGTCTTTCTTGTAGGAAGCGGAATTGGTCCTGAAACAACTGCACCCGTACTCCTTACCGTCTTGATAATCTTTTCGGTAGATTTATCAATCAGTATGTGATCATAAGACTTTAACTTTATTCTTATTTTTTGACCCGGCACTTAAGAACTCCTTTTAGTTAAGCACAAATGAAAAGGGAGAAAAACTCCCTTTTCGTTGAAAAATATTTTCTAGCTATTTAATAATCTTTGTAACGACACCAGCACCAACGGTTCTTCCGCCCTCACGAATAGCAAATCTTAATCCGTCTTCCATCGCGATCTCAGAAATTAATTCAACTTTAAGATTAACATTATCACCAGGCATAACCATTTCGGTTCCTTCAGGAAGAGTAGCAACTCCAGTCACATCAGTTGTTCTAAAATAGAACTGGGGCCTGTAGCCATTAAAAAACGGTGTATGTCTTCCACCTTCATTTTTCGATAATATATATACTGATCCTTCAAAGACCGTATGTGGAGTTATGGAACCAGTTTTTGCTATTACCATTCCTCTCTCAATTTCATTCTTATCAACGCCTCTTAACAAAATTCCAGCATTATCACCTGCCAATGCAGAGTCAAGTTCCTTCCTGAACATTTCGATACCTGTAACAACTGTCTTTTTATGCATTCCTAAACCTATCAGCTCAACTTCCTCCTGAAGTTTTACTGAACCTCTTTCAACTCTGCCTGTAGCAACAGTACCACGACCGGTAATTGAGAATACATCCTCAACAGGCATCAAGAAAGGTTTTGAAGTTTCTCTTTCAGGGATGGGAATATAGCTGTCTACAGCTTCCATTAATTTCCAGACACAATCCAACCTTGGATCATCTACTTTAGAATCTGTAGATGCTGCAGCTTCAAGAGCCTTCAAAGCAGAACCCTGAATAATTGGTATCTCATCACCAGGAAATTCATAAGAGTTTAACAGATCTCGTAATTCAACTTCAACCAATTCTAATAATTCCGGATCATCAACCATATCAACTTTATTCATAAACACAACTATTTTAGGAACACCTACCTGGCGTGCAAGAAGTATGTGCTCTCTGGTCTGAGGCATAGGTCCATCTGTAGCAGCAACAACTAATATAGCACCATCCATCTGCGCTGCACCAGTAATCATGTTTTTAACATAGTCAGCATGACCAGGACAATCAACGTGAGCGTAATGCCTGTTTTCAGTAGCATATTCAACGTGTGCAGTTGCTATTGTAATGCCTCTTTCTTTTTCTTCAGGTGCATTATCAATACTATCAAAAGTTCTAACTTCAGATAAGCCCTTTTTATTAAGAGCCATTGTGATGGCAGCAGTTAATGTTGTTTTACCGTGATCCACATGACCAATTGTACCAACGTTAACGTGCGGCTTACTCCTATCAAATTTTTCTTTTGCCATCGGTTTCTCCTTTTATAATTTTCCTTTAATTGTTAATTCAAAGTTATTTAAGCTGTTGCTGTACTTTTCTTTCCTAGTGATTTTTCAGCAATTTCCTCAGCAATTGACAGAGGCACTTGCTGATAATGATTAAATTGCATAGAATAGATTGCTCTGCCCTGAGTCATAGATCTTAATACAGTTGCATAGCCAAACATTTCTGATAGAGGCACAAGTGCTTTAATCACCTGAGCATCTTTTCGTGCATTAAAACCTTCAATTTTTCCTCTGCGCGAATTTAAATCGCCCATAACATCACCCAGATAATCTTCTGGAGTAACAACCTCAACTGACATTATAGGCTCCAACAAAATCGGTTTAGCTTTCAGAGATCCATTTTTAAAAGCCATTGAACCAGCAACCTTGAATGATAATTCATCTGAGTCAACATCGTGATAAGAACCGTCTACCAATTTTGCTTTAATATCAACAACAGGGTATCCTGCAACAACACCGTTTCGCATAGCTTCCTGAATTCCGGCAGAAACTGGAGGAATATATTCTTTAGGAACTGATCCACCGACAATTGCGTTTATAAATTCATAACCTTTACCGGGCTCGTTTGGAGATAATTCGATTTCTACATGCCCATATTTACCACGTCCGCCAGACTGTTTAATAAATTTACCTTCAGCCTCGACTGCCATTGTAATTGTTTCTCTATATGCTACCTGAGGTTTGCCAATATTTGCTTCAACTTTAAACTCTCTCCTCATTCTGTCAACGAGAATTTCAAGATGAAGTTCTCCCATACCACTAATTAATGTCTGCCCGGTTTCCTGGTCCACATTAACTCTGAATGTTGGATCTTCATCAGAAAGCTTAGACAAGGAATCGGATAATTTATCCTGATCTGCTTTAGTCTTGGGTTCAATTGCAATCTGAATTACAGGTTCGGGGAAAGTCATTTTTTCCATAATAATATGTTCATCTTCCGAACATAAAGTATCTCCGGTACGTGTAAACTTCAAACCAACTGCCGCAGCAATATCTCCAGCCTTAACCTCAATAATATCTTCCCTATGATTGGCATGCATTTGTAAGAGCCGACCTATTCTTTCTTTCCTTTGACTAACCGAGTTATAAACATATGAGCCAGCTTTCAAGACCCCGGCGTAAACACGAAAGAAACATAGCTTACCAACATAAGGATCATTTGCAATTTTGAATGCCAAAGCAACAAACTTTTCTTTTTCATCAATTTTTCTTGTTATATCATCGTTCATTCCAACGTGATGCGCATGTACTTCTTTAAAGTCAATCGGAGCTGGTAAAAGGTCAACTACGTAATCAAGTAATTTTTGGACTCCTTTATTTTTAAAAGCTGAACCGCAAAGAACCGGGATTATTTTAGCATCTATTGTTGCTTTTCGAAGCACAGCTAATATTTCTTCAGGACTAATCTGTTTACCTTCAAGATATTTTTCTAATAAAGTGTCGTCAACATCTGAAACAGCCTCGAGCATTTGAGTTCTATACTTATTAGCTATTTCCATTAAATCCTGCGGAATTGGAATCTCATCAAATGTGGCACCGAAGGTTTCTTCGTGATACATCCTTGCTTTAAACTGAATAAGATCTATCACTCCTGAAAAAAGATCGCCTTCACCAATAGGTAAATTAATTGGGATAGCATTGGCAGCTAGTCTGTCTTTCATCATTTGAACAGCGTGATAAAAATCTGCTCCAACTCTGTCCATCTTATTAATAAATGCTATTCTTGGAACATTATATTTATCTGCTTGTCTCCAAACAGTTTCAGATTGTGGTTCAACACCACCAACTGCACAGAATAAAGCAACAGCTCCGTCTAAAACTCTTAAAGATCTTTCAACCTCAACCGTAAAATCAACATGTCCAGGTGTATCAATTATATTTATCTGATGATCATTCCAAAAACAAGTTGTTGCAGCACTAGTAATAGTAATTCCACGCTCTTTTTCCTGTTCCATCCAATCCATAACAGCAGCCCCATCATGAACTTCGCCTAGTCGATGAACCTTACCTGTATAGAATAGAATCCGCTCGGTAGTAGTGGTTTTACCAGCATCGATATGTGCCATAATCCCAATATTTCTCACACGTTCTATTTTAGTTTTCTGTGCCATTATTTTCTTTTAATAATCCTTACCACTTAAAGTGAGCAAACGCTTTGTTTGCTTCTGCCATTTTATGTGTATCGTCTTTCTTTTTAACAGCAGAACCTTCGTTGTTAGACGCAGCGATAAGCTCCTGAGCTAGTTTTTGAGACATAGTCTTTTCGCCACGCTGACTTGCATATGTTTTTATCCATCTCATAGCTAAGGCTGTTCTTCTTTCAGGTCGAACTTCGCTGGGCACCTGATAAGTTGCTCCACCCACTCTTCTGCTTCTAACTTCAATAATTGGCTGAACATTAGATAATGCTTGTCTAAAGACTTCAAGTCCTGGTTTTTTAATTTTTCCTTCAATTATATCAAAAGCACCATAAATAATTTTTCTTGCTGCTGATTTTTTACCTTCATTCATCAACACGTTTACAAATTTGGATACAGTTGTATCATTGAATTTAGGATCAGGTTTTATATACCTTTTTTCTGCTCTTCTTTTTCTCATAAGTTATTTAGACTTCGGTTTTTTTGCTCCGTATTTAGATCTTCCTTTTTTTCGCTCTTCAACACCACTTGTATCGAGTGTACCTCTTATAATATGATATCTGACACCAGGTAAATCCTTAACTCGACCACCCCTTATAAGTACAATCGAATGTTCCTGAAGATTGTGACCTTCACCTGGGATATAAGCCGTCACTTCAATATGATTAGTTAATCGAACTCTTGCGACCTTTCTTAAAGCTGAATTAGGCTTTTTAGGAGTAGTTGTATATACTCGGGTACATACGCCTCGCTTTTGTGGACAAGCACTTAAAGCCGGTGCTTTATTTTTAGCTAAAATCTGAACTCGTCCTTTTCTGACGAGCTGATTGATCGTTGGCAATCTTTTCTCCTAAAGTTAATTCAAATAAAAAAATTCAGATTTCAAATATACCTGTTGATAACTATTAAGTCAAGAAATACTAGTATCTTCAAAGCTACTTAGACTTTGTTTTCTTCCACTTTCAATTCTTCTTCCTTACCTTCGGCTGATACTTCTGCTTCATTTGTTAACGCAACATTTCTATATTTCTTTAGTCCAGTTCCAGCTGGGATCAGATGACCCATTACTATATTTTCCTTCAAACCAACCAATCTGTCTATTTTTGCCTGTATGGAGGCATTTGCGAGTACTTTTGTGGTTTCCTGGAAAGAAGCAGCTGATAAAAAGCTTTCAGTTGATAAAGCAGCCTGAGTAATTCCCAATAGAACGTGCTCAAAAGTAGCAGGCATGGCATCCCTGGCAGTTACTGCTTTTTTCTCTCTCTTTTTCAAATCTGCATCAAGTTCTCTTAACTTAGAGTTCGAAATAATCTGACCATTTTTTAATCTTGAGTCTCCTTTGTCTTCTATCACAGACATGCCTGACATCTTACTATTTTCTTCAAGAAACTCAATTCTGTCTACTAAATCTTCTTCTAAAAATCTTGTATCACCTGGTGATACAACCCGAACTTTCTGAAGCATTTGTCTTACGATAACTTCTATATGTTTATCATTGATTTTCACACCTTGAAGTCTGTAAACATCCTGAATTTCATTAACCAGGTATTCCTGAACCGCACTGGTTCCTTTTATTCTTAAAATATCGTGAGGATTCATAGGACCGTCAGTGATTTTTTCACCTGCCGGAATATCGTCCCTCTCCTGAACTAAGATGTGCTTTCCTAACGGAACGGCATATTTTTTTTCATCTGATTCATCTTGTGCGACAACGGAAATTTCTCTTGAACCTTTCTTTCTTCCACCAAATTTTACAAGACCCTCAATATCGGAAACAATAGCTGGATCCTGAGGACTTCTTGCTTCAAATAATTCAGTAACTCTTGGAAGACCACCTGTAATGTCCCTGGTCTTTGTTGCCTGTTTGGATATTTTGGCAAGCACGGTTCCAGCTGCTATAGACTCGCCCTCTTCAACTGCAAGATATGATCTTGTTGGAAGGTTAAATGATTTTTTATCTCCCGTTTCAGAAACTATTACAATACTTGGTGTTAAAGTTTTATCTTTCGAATCTGTAACAACTTTCTGCACGTGTCCGGTTTGCTCATCTGTAACCTGCTTCAATGTTGAGCCATCGACTAAATCTACAAATCCAACTTTACCAGGAATGTCAGAAATTATTAAAGCGTTGTACGGATCGTGATGATATAGCGCTTCATTTTTAACTACCTTCTGACCATCACTAACCGTTAGCTCAGCACCATAAGGAATATCATATTTTTTAAGCTGTCTATTGTTTTCATCATAGATACCAATTGCACCTCGTCTACCTGTTACAACTTTGCCCTTAATATCTGGTCCACCAAAAGGATCTTGAATTGTTTTTTCAACAAAAGCCACTTTCTCAAACTTAACAGTACCTTCTATATTAGTCTCAACCTGGGATTGAGTTGCAATTCTGGATGAAGTACCGCCTAAGTGGAATGTTCTAAGTGTTAGCTGGGTGCCTGGTTCACCAATTGATTGTGCCGCAACAATTCCAACAGCTTCACCAACCTCAACAAGTTTACCAGTGGTAAGATTTCTACCATAGCATTTAGCGCAAACACCTTTTTTTGATTCACAAGTTAAAACTGTTCTAATATAAACTGAATCGATATTTGCATCTTCAATTTTCTCTGCTATTTCCTCAGTGATCACTTCACCAGCTTCAATCATAAGCTCATCAGAAATTGGATGATAAACGTCTTCCTGAACGACTCTTCCGGTTATACGTTCTGATAAGGGTTCTCTTTCCTGCTCTACATCTTTAAGAGCTTTAATTTCGATTCCGAGAATTGTTCCGCAGTCAATTTCTGTTATAATAACATCCTGAGAAACATCGACCAGTCTTCTCGTCAGGTAACCCGCATCGGCAGTTTTTAGAGCAGTGTCAGCTAATCCCTTTCTTGCACCGTGTGTCGAGATAAAATACTCCAGAACGGTTAAACCTTCTTTAAAGTTTGCGACGATTGGGTTCTCAATAATTTCTCCAGCCTGACCCGATAAGGTTTTTTGAGGTTTCATCATCAACCCTCGCATTCCTGCCAACTGCCTTACCTGCTCCTGCGAACCCCTAGCTCCGGAGTCAACCATCATGTGCAGTGAGTTAAATCCACCTTCCACGCGTTTTATTTTTTCCATAAGTGCGCGTGCAACGTCATTTGTAGTATGTGTCCAAACGTCAATTATTTTATTATATCTTTCAGCATCAGTAATGACACCTTGCTCGTGCTCATTCAGAATACCATCTACCTTTTTATTTGCTTTTCCAATCAGGTTTTCTTTTTCCTCCGGAACCACCATATCTGCATAACTAACTGACAATCCACCCTCGCTCGAATACTTAAAACCAAGATCTTTAAGATCATCTAGGAACTTAGCTGTAACTTTGTTTCCAAGCTGGATATACATCTTGCCAATGGTACCACCAAAAACTTTCTTAATAAGCAACTGATTGACATAACCCATTTCTTTGGGAAGAATCTGATTGAAAATTATTCTTCCGGTAGTTGTTTCAATAAAATTACCATCTATTTTAACTTTAATCTTTGCATGCAAACCAACTACTTTATTGTCATAAGCTATAATAACTTCCTCGGGGGAGTAGAAAATCATTCCCTCTCCTTTATCACCCTCCTTCAATTTTGTAAGGTAATAACAACCAAGAACTATATCCTGAGTTGGGACAACAATAGGACTTCCATTTTGCGGAGATAGAATATTGTGACTGCTTAACATTAATAATGAAGCTTCTAGTTGGGCTTCGTATGATAAAGGCAAGTGCACTGCCATCTGGTCACCATCAAAGTCAGCATTAAATGCTGTGCAAACCATAGGATGAAGTTGAATTGCTCTTTCATCAATCAGTATCGGTTGAAAAGCCTGGATACCTAATCTATGTAATGTTGGTGCCCTGTTTAACAGAACAGGATGTGCCTGAATTATTTTTTCAAGAATATCCCAGATCATCGGATCTTTTCTATCCACAACCTTTCTGGCACTTTTAACAGTTTTGTTATGACCTCTCTCAATAAGTTTTCTTATGAGAAAAGGTTTAAACAATTCCACTGCCATATCTTTCGGTAGCCCACATTGATGGAGTTTAAGTTCCGGGCCAACTACAATAACAGAACGCGCAGAATAGTCAACTCTTTTACCTAACAAGTTCTGACGAAATCTTCCCTGCTTTCCTTTAAGCATGTCACTTAAAGATTTTAGCGGACGATTATTATCACTCCTTACCGCACTACCTCTTCGTGAATTATCAAATAGTGCATCAACTGCTTCCTGAAGCATTCTTTTTTCATTACGCAGAATCACTTCCGGAGCTTTTATATCCATTAATCTTTTTAACCGATTATTACGAATAATTACTCTTCTGTAAAGATCATTCAAATCACTAGTGGCAAATCTTCCACCTTCTAACGGAACGAGAGGTCTAAGTTCCGGAGGAATGACAGGTATATAATTCAATACCATCCACTCAGGTTTGTTCTCAACTTTTATATTCTCAGCTTTGAAGGCTTCAATTACTCTAAGTCTTTTTAGAAGATCAGCTTTTTTCTGTTGCGAAGTTTCAATCTGAACTTGCTCACGAAGTGTTTCTGAAAGTTTTTCAACATCTGTATTCTTTAAAATAGTTTTTACAGCGTCACCACCTATTTTTGCAACAAACTTGTCAGGATGTGTGTCATCTGACTTCTGGTTCTCTGCAGTTAAAGAACTCATCACTTCGAAATATTGATCTTCAGAAATGAGATCCCCCTTATTAAGACCTGTTGGACCGGGATTTAGCACAATATAAGATTCATAATAGATTACTTTTTCGAGTTCTTTAAGGCTTAGTCCTATTATGTTTCCAATCTTTGAAGGCTGTGCTCTGAAAAACCAGATATGAACAACAGGTACAGCAAGACCTATGTGACCCATTCTTTCACGGCGAACACTTTTCTGAGTTACTTCAACACCGCATCGATCGCAAATAATTCCCTTGTATCTGATTCTTTTATACTTTCCGCAGAAGCATTCCCAATCTCGCGTTGGACCAAATATTTTTTCACAGAACAATCCATCTTTTTCAGGACGGAAAGATCTGTAATTAATAGTTTCAGGCTTAGTAACCTCTCCATAAGATCTTGATAATATATCATCGGGGCTAGCAAGACTAATCGTAATACTATCTATATCCATCATTGCGTGTTCTTGGATTCTGAAAGCCATATTTTATCTCCTAAGTTCTATTAAAATTTTACTTAATTAATGAATTAATTAATCGTAATATCGAGACCTAAACCTTGAAGTTCTTTAATCAATACATTGAAAGATTCCGGAATATTGGGCTGCAATAAATTATCACCCTTAACAATAGCTTCATATGCTTTAGCTCTTCCAGCAACATCATCACTCTTTACAGTTAATATTTCCTGTAAAGTATATGCAGCACCATATCCTTCAAGAGCCCAAACTTCCATTTCTCCAAAACGCTGACCACCAAACTGTGCTTTACCACCAAGCGGTTGCTGTGTAATTAGCGAGTAAGGTCCAATGGAACGGGCATGAATTTTATCATCAACGAGGTGACTAAGCTTCATCATATAAATATATCCGCAAGTAACTTTCTGATGAAATTTCTCACCTGAACGTCCATCATATAGGTCGGTCTTCGATCCGGATTCTAATTCTGCTTTAGCTAACCATTCTTCAACATCTTCAACCTTTGCACCATCGAAAATCGGAGTAGCGAATTTCACTCCAAGTTTTTCTCCAACCCAACCTAGAGCTGTTTCATAAAGCTGCCCAATGTTCATTCTTGAAGGAACACCAAGAGGATTAAGTATTATATCGACCTGGGTACCATCTGGTAAGAAAGGCATATCCTCGACAGGAACCACTTTTGCTACTACACCTTTATTTCCATGTCTGCCAGCCATTTTATCACCAACAGAAACTTTCCTTTTCTTAGCTACATAAACTTTTGCCAATTGAACAATGCCAGGAGGAAGTTCGTCTCCACTAGCTATTTTTATTTTTTCACGTTTATAATCCTCACCTATTTCTGCAGCTTTGTCAAAATAATTTGTATATAAAGTTTTTACATGCTGATTCGTTTTTTTGCTATCGAACCAATCAAGTGTGTAATCAAGTTTTGTTATATCTTCAAAGGAAGTAAATGTTGAGTCTTTTATTGTTGTACCGCTTCGTAAAGCAACCGATCCATCCAAATCCCTGATACCTGTAGCTACCAGTCCTTCACAAAGTTTTGTTAATTTTTCAACCAGTTTTTCGTAATGCTCTTTTAACCTATGGTTGTGTTCATGTTCAAGGGTATCAAGCAGCATTTTTTCCGACTTTTTCGATTCAGTATCTCTCTTTTTTCTACTAAAGAGACGCGTTTTAATAACAGTTCCTCTTAATCCAGGAGGTGCCTTTAGAGAAGCATCTTTAACATCTCCAGCTTTATCCCCGAAAATTGCTCTGAGTAACTTCTCTTCCGGAGTCGGATCGGTTTCACCTTTTGGTGTAATCTTTCCTATAAGAATATCACCTTCTTTAACTTCTGCACCTTCTCTAACTATACCATATTCATCAAGATTTTTAACTGCTTCTTCACTAACATTAGGAATTTCTCTGGTAAGTTCTTCTTCACCGCGTTTTGTTTCGCGTACCTGCAATTCAAATTCTTCAATGTGGATAGAAGTAAAATCATCTTCTTTAACAAGTCTTTCACTAAGTATAATAGCATCTTCAAAATTATAGCCACGCCATGGCATAAAAGCTACGAGTACGTTTCTACCGAGTGCTAGCTCACCTTGTTCGGTAGATTGTCCGTCTGCAAGAACATCACCTTCTTCAATTTTTTGCCCTTCAACAACATAGGGTTTCTGATTAATACAGGTTTCCTGATTTGTACCATGAAACTTTATAAGATTATAAGTAACTCTTCTTATATCGTTAAACGATGTAATGGCTTCTATACTATTTGGATTAATATCATATCTGACTGATATTTTGGTTGAATCAACATATTCAACCACACCACTGTTTTCAGCAACAATAATAGATCTGGAATCGCGGGCAACTCTTCCTTCCATACCGGTTCCGACAATTGGAGTTTTTGGTTTTAAAAGGGGAACTGCCTGGCGTTGCATGTTTGAACCCATAAGAGCTCTGTTAGCATCATCGTGTTCCAGAAATGGTATTAGTGCAGCCGCCGGACTGACAATTTGTGCTGGTGCAACATCCATATATTCTACTTGATCAGGTGATACAATTGGAAATTCACCTTTTAATCTGGATTTAACTCTTTCTCTTACAAATCGTGATTGCTCATCTAAAAGTGCATTAGCCTGTGCAATTGTAAAAATATCTTCCTGTTCTGCGCTAAGGAATTCGACTTCTTTGGTTACCTTCCCTTTATTAACTTTTCGGTAAGGGGTTTCAAGAAAACCATAACGGTTTACACGGGCGAAAATTGTTAAAGAAGATATCAAGCCAATATTTGGACCTTCAGGAGTTTCAATAGGACAAAGACGTCCATAATGTGTATAGTGTACGTCTCTAACTTCAAAACCAGCTCGTTCTCTTGTCAATCCACCAGGTCCAAGAGCAGACATTCTTCTTTTGTGAGTAAGTTCGGCTAAAGGATTTGTTTGATCCATAAACTGGGAAAGCTGGTTCGTACCAAAAAATGCATTTATTACACTAGTAATAGTTCTGGCATTGACAAGGTCCTGCGGCGTAAAGTTTTCCGTATCGCGCATGTTCATTCTTTCTTTGATAGTCCTTGCCATGCGAGCCATTCCAACATTAAATTGTTGTGTAAGCTGCTCACCAACGGTTCTGATCCTCCTGTTACCTAAATGATCGATATCGTCGATAGGTTCAGTTCCGTTTTTAAGTTTAATCATATATTTCATTATTTCAATAATATCCTGAATAGTAAGAACCGTAGTTGTTTCAGGAATATCTAATTTCAATTTGTCATTCATACGATGTCGACCAACATCTCCAAGATCGTATCTTTTATCATTAAAAAATAGTTTTTCAATTAATGCTTCGGCAGTTTCCACGTCTGGTGCCTCACCAGATCTGAGCTGTCTATAAATTGCGTATAGAGCTTCTTCCTTGGATTGGGAAGTATCCTTTCTCAAAGTATTTACGATCAGATCTTGCTCAGGAGAAGTATCCCTGGAAAGAAATCTGATAATTTCTACTTCCGCTTCACCCAGCCTGTCAAGGTCTTCCTCAGTTAGTAAACTTCCACCACTCAGAAAAATTTCCCCGGTAGACATATCAAAAACATCACTTGCAATAGCTCTGCCTACATAAGAAGTCAAATCAACTTTATTTACATTAACTTCTTCAACCAGGTTAAAAAGATTGAAAATATCGTCATTACTTGTGTACCCAAGTGCACGTAGGAGAGTTGTGGCAGGAAATTTCTTTCTTCGATCAATATATACATATAAAACATAATTGATATCCGTAGCAAATTCTACCCAGGAACCACGCAAAGGGATTATTCGTGCAGAGTAAATCGGGGTTCCGTTCGGATGAACTGTCTCGGAAAAAGCCACACCGGGTGATCGGTGCAGCTGGGACACAACAACTCTTTCAGCACCATTAATTACAAACGTTCCTTTTTCGGTCATAAAAGGTACGCTGCCAAGGTATACTTCCTGCTCAACGCTGTTAACATACTCTTCGGTATCAGGATCCTTAGCAGAGAGTCTTAACTTTGCTTTTAAAGGTGCAGCAAAAGTTAATCCTCTTTCCATACATTCTTCAACAGAAAATCTCGCTTTCTCAATAGCATAATTAATATAATCCAGCCTGTAATTTTCTTTATTGTCGAAAATCGGAAAGTTGTCTACGAATACCTTTTGAAGACCTTTGTTTTCCCTTTCATCAGGAAATTTCCGTAGCTGTATAAATTCTTCAAATGTATCTGTCTGGATGTTTAGTAAATCGGGTATATCCAGGATCGATTTTATAGTTCCAAAGGAAATGCGATCTTTATTCAATTATCTTTCTCCTTTTATTAAAAAACTTAGTTTTTCTAAGCATAAAATTGCATTATCCTAAACGCAAAAAGCGATAGGACGGAAAACCGTCATATCACTCTTTACAAAAGGATTTAAATATCGGCTAAGAAATGATTATTTCAGTGTTACAGTAGCGCCGGCTTCTTCAAACTCTTTTTTTAGCTTTTCAGCTTCATCTTTAGAAATACCCTCTTTAACTGTATTGGGGGCACCATCTACAAGATCTTTTGCTTCTTTAAGCCCTAATCCGGTATTTGCCCTAACAACTTTAATAACATTAATTTTCTTCTCACCGGCAGATTGTAAGATGACATCAAACTCGGTCTGTTCCTCAACAACCGCAGCTTCTCCTCCACCAGCCATGGGCCCTGCCATCATTATGGGTGCTGCAGCAGTTACACCAAATTCATCTTCCAGAGCTTTTTTAAGTTCAGCCGCTTCCATTAGCGACATTCCTTTTATTAATTCCACTGCTTGAGTTACTTTTTCGGACATTTTATTCTCCTGATTTAATTTTCTTTATAAAATATTTATGCTGCTTGCCGTTGAGAAATTTGGTCGACAACACTTACAAGATCTCTCATCACAGCATTTATTGACCCAACAATTCCCGATACCGGAGCGTTGATAGAGCCAAGTATACTTGCTATTAATTCATTTTTAGTTGGCAGAGTAGCTAAAGTTTTTAGTTGACTGCCTTCGAAATAATCACCTTCAACGTAGCAAGCTTTAAGCGCAAGTTTTTCCTTATCACCAAAATACTTATTGATGATTTTTGCCGGTGCAAGAGGATTTGTTAAAGCAAAAGCAAATCCTGTCATACCAGTCAAATGATCCGCAATCTTTTCAAACTTCCCGGCTTCGTCAAGTGCTCTTTTCACAAGTGTATTCTTGAACACCTTGTAGCGAACTCCTTCGTTGCGGAATTGGTTTCGAATATTACTTATATCCTCAACATTAATTCCGCTGTAGTCAGTTAAATAAATTGCAGACGAACTCTCAAGGAGTTCTTTTATTTCAGAAATTATTTCTGATTTTTCGTTTCTGTTCATTTTACTCCCGTTTCACGATTTAATTTACGTGTCGGTTAGAAGCATTTATTTTTTGAGTGCGTAAACTTTGATTACCCAATCCGGGTTATATATTCTTCTTTAGAAATTCTTAGTCCAGGGCCCATAGTGCTGGATAAGTATAGACTTTTAACATATTGCCCTTTAGCAGAGGACGGTTTCATTTTAATTATTGTATTAATGAATGCCTTAGCATTATCAACAAGTTTTTCAGTTTCAAAATTCAATTTTCCAACCGATGAATGAACAATTCCAGTTTTATCAACTCTGAATTCTATTTTTCCACCCTTAATTTCCTTAACGGCCTGTGCTACATCTTGAGTAACTGTACCACTTTTGGGATTTGGCATTAAACCTTTGGGACCTAGAATTTTTCCAAGCCTGCCCAATTCACTCATTGAATCAGGTGTAGAGATAATAACATCTACATCTGTCCAGCCACCTTTTATTTTTTCAAGATATTCTTCAAATCCGGCAAAATCTGCCCCGGCATCAAGAGCTTCCTGAACTTTAGCACCTTTAGAAATTACAAGAACACTTACTTTTTTGCCAGTTCCATGGGGTAAAGAAACAGTGCCTCTTAACATCTGGTCGGCTTGCCGTGGATCTACACCAAGACGCATAGCACAATCTAGTGACTCGTTAAACTTTACCTTGGAGGTTTCTTTAAGAAGTTTTACTGCTTCATGTAAGGTGTACTCTTTACTATTATCTACTTTTGACTGAACTTCTTTTGTTCTTTTTGTAATATTCATTTTGTAACCAATATTAATAAAATCTATTATTAATTTAATCTTCTACAGTTAGTCCCATGCTCCTTGCAGTTCCTGCAACCATACTCATGGCATGATCAAGGTCAAATGCATTCAGGTCTTTCATCTTTATTTCAGCAATTTCCTTTAGTTGAGCTTTAGTTACTTTACCAACTGTTGTTCTATTTGACTCTGGGGATCCCTTCTCAACTTTAGTTAATTTTTTGAGAAGAACCGCAGCCGGCGGAGTTTTTGTTATAAAGGTGAAGGACTTGTCTGAAAAAACAGTTATTACAACCGGAATGATCATTCCATCTTTATCCTGGGTCCTACTATTAAACTGTTTACAGAATTCCATTATATTAACACCCTTTTGTCCAAGGGCCGGGCCAACCGGTGGAGATGGATTAGCTTTACCAGCAGGTATTTGTAATTTTATAAAACTATCAATTTTTTTTGCCATTTTTTTACCCTAATCGAATAAAATTTATTTTTCTAATTCTGCTTGAACAAAATCAATCTCAACGGGAGTCTTTCTTCCGAATATTGAAACCATTACTTTCATCTTCATTTTTTCTTCGTTCACTTCCTGAACCATCCCACTAAAATTATTAAAAGGACCGTCAATAATTTTTACCAAGTCACCATTTCTAAAAATGGTCTCCATTCTTTCAGTGCTTTCATTCTGAGTAATCCTTCCTACGATACGCCTAACTTCCTCTGGTTGAAGCGGATTAGGAACATTACCGGTTCCTAAAAAACCCATTACAGATTGAGTTCTTAGTATAAACTCTTTCACCTGGTTATCCAGTTCTGCTTGAACCAGGATATACCCAGGGAAGAAATTTTTGGTTTTACTACGTTTCTTACCGTCTTTGACTTCAAACACTTTTTCAGTAGGAACAAGAATTTCTTTTATTTTAGATTTTAGTTTTTCATTGTCCTGAATTTCAGTTTCCAAAAATTGTTTAACCTTATTTTCATGCCCTGAGAAAGTACGGACTACGTACCATTTTACTTCCATTTCAAAAACCTGCTAAAATATTCCTTTTATAACCTGGTTAATTATCATGTCAATACCATAAGTAAATC
>JBATIA010000026.1:0-3681 GCA_049667415.1 Ignavibacteriaceae bacterium | reverse complement strand
GAAATATTTAAACAAGCTCATCAAACATCTGCACGATATGAGAAAGATATTTCTGAATTTGATACTTGCGGACTAACGACTGAGTATTCAGAAATTATTAAAGCTCCTTATGTAAAAGAATCAAATATTAAAATCGGACTTAAGTTTTTGGAAGAGCATGAGATAAAATCTAACGGAACAATCTTTATTGCTGGAGAAATCATTGAGGTTATTGTCCCGGATGAAGTAATTGCAAATGAAGGTTATGTTGATATTGAAAAAGCCGAAACAATTGCAATTAGTGGATTAGACAGCTATCACGGGACTAAAAGAATTGTAAGATTATCTTATGCTAAACCAGGTGTTGAACCGAAAGAACTGTGAGATGAAAAATTTTTCTATTGAAGAAATATCTCGAATAATTGAAATGGCCTGGGAAGACAGGACACCTTTTGAAGCAATTGAGCTTCAGTTTAGTCTGAAGGAAAATGAAGTGCGGGAAATTATGAGGAGGGAAATGAAGTCATCCAGCTTCAAGATGTGGCGAAAGCGGGTAAGCGGAAGAAAAACAAAACATCTTTTAATACGTTCAAGAGAAGTAAACAGATTTAAGAGTAAGAATCAATAAATCCTATATTTTTTTTAAGTAATTTTCAGCAGCCGACAGCAAAATATTTTTTCTTTCTTCAGACATTTTATCAAAAGTTTTTACCAACATTTCCAATCTCGGATTTGAAAGGAAAAATTTTCTGTGCTTATCCATAAAACGCCAGAACAGTCCATCCCAGATTAGCTGCCAATCACCTTTCTGATAATTACTCATCTTCATCAAGTAATTGCTGCCGCTTATATATGGCTTAGTTGACATTAAACCGCCATCTGCAAATTGACTCATTCCATAAACATTCGGAACCATCACCCAATCATAAGCATCTATGAACAATTCCATAAACCATTTGTAAACATCATCTGGATCGAATTCGCAGAGAAGCATAAAGTTTCCAAGCACCATCAGCCTTTCAATATGATGACAATAACCGGTGTCAAGAACCTTTTTAATAGTTATATCTAATGGTTCAATTCCGGTTTCACCTTTCCAAAAGCTTTCCGGAATCTTTCGTTTGAAATTCCAATAATTTTTTGTTCTCTGTTCAATTCCTTTCAGTTCGTAAACAGCACGAATAAATTCACGCCAGCCAATGATCTGCCGGATAAATCCTTCAACTGAGTTTAATGATATTTTATTTTTTTCGGAATAATTGAGAGTTGTTTCAATTATGTATTTTGGTGTGAGGAGTCCGGTGTTGAGCATTGGTGTTAACAGACCATGATGGAGTATATTTTCATCAGCAACTATAGCATCCTCAAAATCACCAAACTTATCAAATCTTTTTTCTAAGAATTGCCGAAACCATTTTTTACTTTCATCGAAAGTAATGGGGTAATTGAATTTTGTATTTATTTCACCGTAGTTATTCGGAAAGTATTTATTCACATATGCGACCGCTTCGTCGTAATATTTATTATGTTCAGGAAAAGTTACTTTCGGGGGTTTTTTATCTTTAGGAAATTTTAACCTGTTCTCTGCATCGTAAGTCCATTTACCTCCAATCGGAGAGTCATTTTCATCAAGTAAAATTTTAAACTTCTTTCTTTGCTTTATATAAAATTCTGTCTGAGAAAACTTCTTCTTTCCTTTAAAGTATTCGATCAACTCTTCCTTTGAATTTAGAAAGCAAGGCGTTTGATATTCACGAGCGACTATTCCGACATTATCGGAAGATTGTTTAATTCTTTTTTCAAGCCAGTTATCAACAACTTCGGCAAAGTGTATTTCTTCAATTCTTTTTTGATTTAAATGTTGGATGAGTATTCGGATATCTGATAATTCATTTTTCGAATCAATGTAAATCACTTTATTTTTTTTTCTTTCAAGATAGTCCTGGTAGAATTTCATTGAAGAGCGATGGAAAAGGAGTTTTTGTTTATGGAATTTGTATTGCTTGAAGAATAAACTCTCTTCTATCATATAAACCAGATTGTTTTTTATTAAGGCTGGATTATGCTCAAATAATTGATTTGGAAAAATTAGTGCGGCAGTTTTCATTTTAGATCGATTCGCACGCATCTATTCGCATGATATTTACATAAACACCAGCACTAAAAGAAGAATCAAAAACACTGGGTAAAAAAGCCAGTAGAAATAATTTTAACATTAATTATTTCTTAAATAGTTTTTTCGAAAGCAAATAATCAAACCCAACTTTACCAGAACCAAGAACGATAGAATAAATACTGATCCAGAGAAATCCCATAGCAGGAAGCATATTCCAGGTTCCCTCTCCGAATTTTTGAAAAAATATTGCAACCAGCATTGTACAAGCAATAAAAAAAGATGAAATTCGCGTTTGAAATCCCATCGCTAAAAATAATCCTCCTATAGCTTCACTTGCAGCAGCCATCCAGGCAAAGAATACAGGCGCAATGCTGAATGGTATTCCAAACTTTGCCACATCTTCCGGAAACCAGGAGGCAACTTGAAACAGATATAAGTTTTTCTCTGAATCGGTCCACGGCATACCAAACTTGCTCGAGCCGAAATCAATAGTTAATAATAAACCGCCAATGATTCTTGGAATTGCAATTAATATGTTTGATACCCAGCCTTTAATATAGACTGGTGTAATGATGATCTTGAGGATCTGATATAGTTTTTGCCACATAAATTACTTTCTATAATAATTAACTATTTATTTTTCTTTTCGCCAGTCCAGGGGAGAGTAAATTTTCTTTCGGGAGAATAAGAAATACCAAACACTTTGTTCCCCTCAAAGTATCCCGAATGAAAATACGAATTGCTGGCATCTTTGGTGGTAAATGCAAAATAAACTATTCCCCAATCCAAGTTTAACTGACCATTTTCAAAATCCGTATCGTAAAATTTACCAGAAAAGGATTTACCATCTAATTTTTCAATTACAAATTCCTTAAAATAATTTTCAGCATCGGGAGTGGGCCTTAGGTCTATTATCCAGGTTCCCCTTATTTCCTCTGGCCTTGTATCATTTGTTCCTGGGGTTTCTGATTGAGCGAATGTAACATTAAAAGAAATAAACAGTAAAATTATCAAAAATATTTTCATAATAAGCGCTTCTTTATTTATTAGAAATTAATAGTTGCCTACAACTAAAACGAGGTTTACTTTTTGACAAAAGCAGAATACATCCAAACTAGCTTTTCCTGCGCACGAATATAATCACTCATAAGTGCGTTTGTTCCTTCATCACCCGCATCGGCAGATAGATTGAGAAGATCACGCTGATGCATTATAATAATTTTAAACGATTCAATTATTTCCTTAACCGCTTTAATTCCGTCCGATACTTCGCTACTTTCAACTATTTTAGACTCTTTTTTATAATCGGAATAATTATGTTTCGGAGTATATCCTAACGTTAAAATTCTTTCAGCGACTTCATCGATTTTAATAAACAGATCATTGTACAATTCTTCAAATTTTAAATGAAGCTCAAAAAATTTTTCACCCTTAATATTCCAATGATAACCGCGTGTGTTTTGATAAAAGACAGAATAGTTAGCAAGAAGTGTGTTTAGCTTTTCTGCCAATTCCCCGGCCTTTTTTGTCTCAAGACCGATTGCATTTAAGTTTTTCATATTGTCACCCTTTTTTATTGTTTAAGC
>JBATIA010000025.1:0-18225 GCA_049667415.1 Ignavibacteriaceae bacterium | reverse complement strand
GTTCGGAACATTTGGTGGTGTATTCACTCCATCCATCTTAACCATCCTCGGCGTAATAATGTATTTAAGACTCCCCTGGATTGCAGGTCAGGCGGGTCTTTATATGACAATCGGGATAATTCTATTAGCTCACCTTATTTCTGTAACCACCGGTTTAAGTGTTTCATCAATTGCAACAGATAAAAAAGTAAAAGCCGGCGGAACATATTATATGATCTCCCGGAGTTTAGGATTACCGATCGGCGGCACACTTGGTTTAGCTTTGTTTGTTGGATTATCGTTTAGCGTAAGTTTGTACTTAATTGGTTTCGCCGAAAGTTTTCTAAGCTATTGGAATTTCCCGGTTGATAAAAATACAATCCGCTTAACAGGAACAATAATTCTTATTGCAGTAACGATTATTACTTTCATCAGCACTTCGCTAGCAATAAAGACTCAATATATAATTATGACGGCAATTGGTCTTTCACTTGTTTCGATCGTATTGGGGAAGCATGATTTTGTTCCAAGTGAAACTGTCCTTTCACCAATTGCAACTGCGGCTCCTTTTATTGTTTTATTTGGAATATTTTTTCCGGCTGTGACAGGATTTGAAGCTGGTGTTTCGATGTCCGGTGATCTAAAGGATCCAAAGAAATCTATACCCGGCGGTACAATCGCAGCTATTGCAATCGGGTTGGTTGTTTATATTGCATTAGCATTTTTCTTCTCAACTTCTGTTAGTTCAGATCTGCTTGTAAATGACCCCAATGCTCTGCTAAAAATTTCCTGGATACCTGAAATCGTTGTTGCAGGAATCTGGGGAGCTACGCTTTCATCAGCACTTGGTAGCATTTTAGGTGCCCCAAGAATTCTTCAGGCAACTGCAGTCGATAAAATCACTCCAAAGTTTTTCGGTAAAGGTTTTGGAGAATCAAACGAACCGCGAAATGCTTTACTTTTAACTTTTATTATTGCAGAAGCTGGAATTTTAGTTGGTGAACTGGATGTGATCGCACGTATTGTATCAATGTTTTTCATTACCACTTACGGATTCCTAAACTTAAGCTGTGCAATTGAAAAGTGGGCAAGCTCAGATTTTCACCCTGAATTTAAAGTGCCGGGAATAGTAAGCCTTATAGGATCTGCAGCATGTTTTATTGTGATGTTACAGCTCGACTTTATTGCAATGGTTGGAGCAACTATAATACTTGGTGCATTATTCATCTTTCTAAAAAGAAAAGAACTTACACTTGAAACTGGTGATACCTGGGAAGGTATTTGGTCATCACTGGTTAGAACAGGTTTAACTAAACTTAAAGGAAGAATACGTGCAGTAAGAAACTGGCGACCAAATATAATTTTATTCAGCGGTGGGATTCAGGCACGACCACACCTCGTAGAATTTGGAAAAGCTATTACGGGCAAGCTTGGAGTCATCTCTAATTTCGATCTTGTTGAAGATCCAAAATCTGATATGCTTTTTTCAAACGTGTCAAGTAGTGATGATGAACACCCGGAATTATCAGAAAATGGAATCTTCTCCAAACGTCTTCGATGTAAAAATATTTTTCAAGGCATAGAAGCAATTACCAGGATTTATGGTTTTACTGGCATTGAGCCGAACACTGTTTTGATGGGCTGGGCAAGAGATACTAAACACTCCGAAAATTTTGCAAAGATGATTGATGATTTAAACAAACTTGATTACAACGTCATCTTTCTGGATTATGATAAAGAGAGAGGTTTTGGAGAATATAAAACAATCGATATCTGGTGGAGAGGGCAAGGAAATAATTTTTCATTTGCTTTAACAATACTCCGGTTCATAAAAGCAAATCCATCCTGGAAAGAAGCTGCATTAAGAGTTCTGTTTATTATCGAAGATGGCGGCAACCCTGAAAAAATTTACAAAAACGCTCAACAGGTTTTGGATCAATACAGAATTGATGCGGAAATAAAAATTATAAATAACGGAATTGAAAAAAGATCATCAACTGAAATTATTCAAAGTGAATCAGCTCAATCAGATTTAACAATACTCGGAATATCTGAGGAATCAACAAGTACACCAACTGCTTACATTGAGAAGATGAATTCCTTTATGGACAACTTTGGTTCTGTAATTCTAATTCACTCTTCTTCCTTTTTTGAAGAGATTGATATTGGAATATCGCGAGTAGTTAAAACTGAAAAAGAAATATCATTAACAGAAGATGAATCTCTGCCTTCTTTACCACTTGCACGTAACAACGTGATTGCAAGTAATTGGGAAAAACTTGATAAAGAAATAATTAAAATCACTTCTTCATTTTGTGAAGATTCTATTTACCAGGTTTCAGAAAAGCATAAGGAATTATTAGCTTCCCTGCGACAGGTAGCTGAGAGACAATTTGAAGTTATGCTTAAAGCTGTTGGAGAAACCGATACACCACGATTCACACGGTTACTAAACAAATCATTAAATGATCTTCTTTTCCAGATTAACAGGATTGCAGATAACTACCGTTCAAAACTGGATGAACCATTCGAAAATATTTTTAAAGATTCGATCGGAACATTTAAAACAAGAATCAGCGATTTAATAGCCCGGCAACCAAAAGATCTTGTTGTTCATTTTTATGAAGATGACTTTAAATCTCAGGAAAATGAAAGCTTACTGCTTAAAGTTTTTAAATTGAGGAAAAGAATAAAAGCAAGAGTGACCAAAAAGCCAGTTTCAATTGAAATAAATTTTCGCCAACTGCTTCAGTTTTATATGCAGCACCAAAGTGAAATCAGTACTTCAGAAATGCTGAACCAGTACGGTTTAGGTACTCTTCTCTTCTTTTCTGAGAGCAAGTTATTGATTAACGCTTTAAATGATAGCCTCGACCGGTTATTAAACCTGAATACAAAAAATGAGATGTCTGTTAGTTTAATTGAAGAAGAACGAAAAGAAATTTTAAGCAGGTTTGAAAAAATTGGCATTCATTTATCATCGCTTGACCATAACCTGAAGAATAAACTGCTCCTTAATTGGCGAGAAGATTTATCCGAAATGAACCAATTGACTAACAAACCAATTGCAAATTTCGAATTAGAGAGAAAACTAAAAAGTAAAAAATCGTCTCGTTCACAAGTTGAATACCTTGACAGTTTTCCATACTTCTGGAATAAAAATTACAAATACTTTGTTGAGAGTATTAATCTAATAAGCAACTCTCTTTTACTTAAGGGGAGACTTAAGACTATAAAATCTGATCTTTTACTAAATCTTGGTAATTACTTAAATGAACATTATTACCTATCCATTGAGGAAATGAGGAAAGATTCCCTGAAAATAAAAGAGGGAAAATTAGCATCATTAAAGTATTCGCAAACAAGTGATACTTCTACTGAGCTGGTAAAATTGTTTGAGGATGATTTTGAGAATGCTCGAAAACTTTACTCTGATCTACCAGAGAAAGTTGAAATTCCTTCCGAGGAATTTTATAGGGTTGCTGAGGAGGGAAAATTCAAAGAAGCTGAAGTATCAGTTGTGCAATATAGACGACTTACAGAACATTTGATCGAAACAAATTTTATAGAGTCAATTCAGAATAAAATAGATACTTTCAGCGAAAAGTTGATTGATGAAAATGAAAATCTTGGAGACATCGTAAATCGTACAAATTTTAACTTTGCCACACTTGAAGATGAATCATTGGATAATTCTCAGAAGCAACAAGTTATTGATAACACGATAAAAGAATTTGAAAGTAAATTAAACGAGGAGCTATTGCAACTATCGGATCTTGAAGATGAGTTTATTGATAAGGTTGAAAAGGATTTTATTTTAACTACCGAGCCCCTTAACTCATACGCTATATTAAAAGCTTCTACAGAACTTGGCCAGCTTATAAGGCATAAAGAAGGTAAAAAAGTCTTAAGCAGTATATCTGAATTTTCTGAAAAAATTTCAAAAATATTTAGAGACATAGTTGTTAACCTTATTTACGGAAAGAGTAAAGGTAGATTATTTGCCAGAAAACAAAAGTCACTAGAAGAAAATGATATTTCCGTAGTTGATTCAGTGCTAAGAATCGTTAATTCAATTAGCCCTAAACCTAATGTTTATGGACTAATTCCCTACTATTATAAAAAGCTTTTCAGCGGTACATCCCGTGTAAGCAGCGATTTTCAGGTAGGAATGAAAAACGAGCTTGCCAAAGCTGCATCAGCTATTCAAAATTACAAGGCTGGATACCTTGGTGCATTACTCATTCTTGGAGAAAGAAACTCGGGGAAAACTACCTTATCGAGAATGATTGCTTCAAAATATTTTAAAGCGGATCATATTTTTAAAATTCAAGCACCAAAAACTAATTCCGCTCAATTGGATGTGTTCGAAGAAATGTTGAAAAAGTCTACAAACAGCCTTGGATCAATTGACGAAATTATTGGTGGACTTCCACAACACAGCGCTGTAATCATTAATGATCTTGAATTATGGTGGGAAAGGAGTGAAAAAGGATTCGAAGTAATTAACAAGATTACAAATTTGATTCGTGATTACTCTAATAAAATTTTATTTATTGTTAATTGCAACATTCACACCTACAAGCTAATGAACACAATAAATAAATTGGACGGACTGTTTATCTCTATTATTGAGTGTGAACCTTTCGATTCTGAATCACTTAAGGAAGTAATTCTTTTAAGACATGATTCAAGCGGAATTAAATTCAAGTTAGGTAATAAAATAGATGATGAGTTGGGAGAGATAAAACTTGCGGATCTGTTTGATAATTATTTTAATTATTCAAAAGGAATTGTTGGGATTGCGCTAAATGCCTGGGTAGCTAACATTATTAAGGTAGAAAGCAATATCGTCGAAATTAAACAACCTGTCATACCTAATACAATGCCTTTACAATTTCTTGATGACAATTGGTTAATATATATATCCCAAATTATGCTACACAGAAGAATCTCTTTCGAAACACTCAAAAGACTAATGAAGGTAAGTGATGAAAGATGCAAAGATGTGGTTATGTCCCTAATCAGATGCGGGATTGTACTTGAAAAATCTACAGACATTTATGGTATTAATTTCTTCCTCGAGCCTTATTTAACCAAACTTCTTAAAGAGAGGATGGTAATTATATAATGCCAAATTCACTTTCTTTTCCATTGTTTTCTACATTCGAATTCTTGGTATTTATTTTTTTAATTTATATTCTACTCAGAGTTACTGTAAAAGTTATAAGCTACATCAGTGTTTTAAGAAAACCTTATTTATTGATAAAGAAGTTTTTTCCTTTAGTAGATCTTGCAATATTAATTACAGTTACTTTCTGGTTTATTTCCTGGTTCTTCAGAGACTCCGATTTATTACCAATAATTATTGCTGTAGTTACCTTAATCTTATTGAGTTTATTTGGATGGCTTTGGGGAAGAGATTTTATTGCCGGAATTATTCTTAAGAGTGAAAATTATTTTGAAAAGAATAAAAAAATCCGGCTCAACAATCAAAGCGGAAAAATTGTTAGAACAACCTTTAGATATCTTGAATTTGAAACCGATGATGGAGAAGCAATAAGAGTTCCTTTTAGCAGGATAACCGGTGAATACTTTACCAAGCTCTCACCTACTGTGAAATATGAAAGTCAATTAATCACCCTTGATGTGAATAAAGTAAACGATACTAAAACTTTGCGCGAAACACTTAGAAAGACTGTTTTTAATTCTCCCTGGTATCTTACCAGAAAAGAGCCGATAATTGAAATTATTTCTACTGGCAATGATGGATATAAAATAAATCTAAATGTATATACTCTTAATTCATCACACACCGATTTTATAAGGAGGGATTTGATTAGTGAATTAGAAGGATAAAAACTTAATTATTTTCTCTTTCATATAATTCTTCTCTAATTCTTTTCTTTTCCCTTTCCAGTTCATTGTTACTTTTCATTATTTCAAGTAGTTTGTTTTCGTCATCAGTCAATTCAATTTCTCTTCGGTTGGATTGAATGTTTTTTTCCATTTTCTCATTAACAAATTTCATTACAGTGTCTTTGGTAAATTTCATCAAAGTCATTTCTGCCGTTATACTAGGAAATCTTTCCTCCCAGCTACTACTCACTGAATATTTATCAAAAGTAAGCTCCCTTACATAAGCTTCTTTTTCATCATCCTTTAGAACACTTATCAATCCGCTTGTTGTAAATCCACCTTTGTCGGAGTCACTTTCAAATTCATCTTTTACTATTTCAAATAATTCACGGTTCAGATCAGTTGTAAAGTCGTCGGGTTGAATATAATTGAATATCAGCTCGGCAACTGCTTTATCGGCTTCAAATAATAACTTTAGGATCTCTTTTTCAAGATTATATAAAAAGGGTGAGATCTCCGGAATTGCTTCTGTAAATGTTGTTGCTGCTTCCTCTGCTTTCCTGTTTTGCAAAAGCTTTGAATTGCTTTTCTCAAATTTATTAACCTGCTTAATTTGCTTGTCAAGTTCTGATTCAAGAAGCTTTTCTCTGAGATTAAATTTTCGTGAAATATTTTTTATAAGCAGGTTTCTCTTAAGTTCATCATTTATCAGCGAAATAGGTTTAACCAGTTCTCTTATTGCCTCCGCTGCTGTTGCCGGATCATCAAATTTTCCAAGAGACTCATAATATTTGCTTTCATACTCTAAAAAGTTTTCAGCCTTTTTCACCAACTCCTCAAATTCTTCCTTGCCGTATTTATTAACGAAAGAATCCGGATCTTCTCCTTTTGGAAGAGAGACTATTCTTATCTCCATATCCCTTTTCAGCAGGATTTCTATGCTTCTCATTGAAGCTTTTATTCCTGCAACATCAGCATCAAAGAGAAGAACAACATTTTTTGTGTACCTAGACAGCAGTTGAACCTGATCGTCAGTTAAAGCAGTTCCTGAAACAGCAACAACATTTTTAATCCCGCTTTGGTAAAGCGAAATCAAATCCATATAACCTTCTACAATTATTGCTTTATCAAGCCGGCGAATTTCATCCTTTGCAAAAGAAAGTCCGTAAAGAATTCTTCCTTTTATATAAATAAGAGATTCCGGGGAGTTTATATACTTAGCACCAGTTTCTTTGGGATCCAGCACTCTCCCTGCGAAGGCAACAACTCTGCCATTCGGAGAAAATATCGGAAAGATTAGTCTTCCGGGAAATTTATCATACAATTTCCCTTCTGAAGTTTTGCCAATCAATCCAAGTTGAAGACATTTATCAAGATTTAAGTTCCTGCTTTTAGCATAGTTGATAAAATTTTCCCATCCCCGCAAAGCATAACCCAGACCAAATGCACGCAAAGTTTGCGTTTTAATATTTCTTTCATGAAGATATTTTTTTGCTGCTTCGCCCTCATCATCATTCAAAAGATTATTCAGGAAATATCTTGCCGCTTCAGTATTAATATCGTAAAGTACTTCCTGCTCGGATTGTTGTTCCGTGTATTCTGCTTTGTCGAATTCAATTGTAATACCCTGTTGCTCGGCAAGTTCGGTAACCGCTTCAACGAAAGATATTTTATGGAATTCAGTTAAAAATTTAAAAACGTTCCCACCGGTGTGACACCCAAAACAATGAAATATTTGTTTCTCGTCACTTACTGTAAATGAAGGAGTTTTTTCTGAATGGAACGGACATAAGCCGACATAATTCTTTCCCCTTTTCCGGAGCTGAACGTATTGTGAAACAATATCAACAATATTGGCTGATTCTCTTATTTCTTCTATCTTTGATTCGGGAATTCTCATATCAATTTATTCAATTCTACCGTAAATATAATTGTAATTTCAATCAATTGTTAAGTGCCTTTATGAACACTTTTTCACAGCAAGCCAGATTTCATATATTTGTAAACAAATTTGGTGAATAGAATGAAAAATCCTGCACAAAATAGTTTTCTTATTTTTCTTCCAAAAAAAGATTTTAACGAGGAAGAATACACTATTGTTAAAAGAAGATTATTAAAAGCAGGCAGGCAGGTTTTTATTACCTCCGATGATCATTTTATCTGCTCGGGAAGTAAAGGAATGAAAGTAAAATCAGATACAAGTTTCTATAATGTAAACGTAAATAATTTTTCAGGATTGATTTTGATCGGGGGTTCCGGAAGCAGATCGTACTGGAAAAATGAATCTCTTCACAAAATCGTTAAAAAATTCTTCGACTCTGAAAAGGTTGTAGCCGCAATTTGCTCATCACCAATAATTCTGGCAAAAGCAGGAATACTTCAAAATAAAAAAGCAACCTGCTATTCAGAGGATAAAATGGAACTAATTAACTCCGGGATTGATTATCAGGATAAGAATGTAGTTGTTGATGGAAATGTTGTAACAGTTAATGACGCAAGGTCAGCTTTACAGTTCGCTGAAGCTGTCCTTCATCTTACAAAATGACTTTTAGACAATATGATTGAAACAATTAAGAAATATTGTAATAGTCTTACAGAATACTCTCGTTATAAAACCAGAGAAGTAAAAATCGGGGATGTCCCGCTTGGTGGGAATAATCCTATTCGGATCCAATCAATGACTATTACCGATACAATGAATACTAATGCTACTGTAGAGCAGACAATTAGAATGGTTGAAGCAGGATGCGAATACGTTCGAATAACTGCACCAAGTATTAATGAAGCTCAAAATCTTGACAATATTAAAAAGGAATTAAGAGCTCGTGGATGCACCGTTCCATTGATTGCAGATATTCACTTTACACCAAATGCCGCTGAACTTGCAGCAAGGATTGTTGAAAAAGTAAGAATCAACCCCGGCAATTACGTTGACAAGAAAAAATTTGAAAAGTTTGAATACACAGAACAGGAATATCAGGAGGAGCTTGAAAGAATACGAAAAAGATTTACTCCTCTAGTGAAAGTTTGTAAAGAGTATGGAACTGCAATGAGAATCGGTACAAATCACGGTTCTCTTTCTGACAGAATTATGAATCGCTTTGGAGACACACCGCTTGGTATGGTTGAATCTGCACTCGAGTTTGTGAGAATTTGCGAAGACATTGATTACTACAGTATTGTACTTTCAATGAAAGCCAGCAATCCACAAGTAATGGTTCAGGCTTACCGATTATTGATTCAAAAGATGGAAGAAGAAGGAATGAACTATCCAATTCATCTGGGTGTAACTGAAGCTGGCGGAGGAGAAGATGGAAGAATAAAATCCGCTGTTGGGATTGGAGCATTACTGGAGGATGGAATTGGAGATACAATAAGAGTCTCTCTCACCGAAGATCCTGAATATGAAGCGCCCGTTGCAATCTCTTTGGCTGACAGATATAAAACCAGATCAAATCACAAACCAATAAAGCCAGTTACTGAAATTCTGATTGATCCTGTAATTTATAACAGAACAGAAACATTCGAAGTTTTGGGAATTGGTGGTACTAATGTACCGGTGGTTGTGGCTGATTATAGTTCCCAAAAAATATCAATCCCAAAGGATCTTGTTAATGTCGGTTATAAATATGATGAGCCCTCGGATAAATGGTTTTTGGCAGATGCTGCTGCGGATATTATTTATCTCGGAAATCAAAATATTAATTTCAACCTTCCTGAAAATCTAAAGTTAATAATTGATTTCGATGTATGGGAAAAACTCGAATCAAAAAAAATGAGATATCCGTTGCTTAGTAAGAGTGAATATCTAAAGAGTAAGAATTTTTCCGATCAACTTAATTTTCTTGAATTACCTATAAATGATCTTGATGCAAAACTTTCCCAAAAAATAAAATCTGATAATACGCTTGTACTGGTCATCAGAACTGATAACGAACACGGAATGGCTGAGCAACGAAGATTTTTTTTCGAGCTGATACTTCAGGGAATAAAAAATCCTGTAATAATTAAAAGAAATTACGATCAAATTACTTTTGAGCAGTTACGTTTGCATTCTTCAACTGATCTGGGTGCTTTACTCATTGATGGTTTAGGTGATGGTGTTTGGATAACCGCTGGAATTAAGGAGAACAAAGAGGAAAGTAAATATGTAAGCAAGCTTGCTCAAGCTAAGGATTCAAAGGAAAAATTTATTAATAGAACTCTCTTCGGCATTTTACAGGCAACAAGGACCCGTATTTCAAAAACAGAATATATCGCCTGTCCCTCATGCGGAAGAACACTTTTTGATCTTCAGGAAACAACAGAGAAGATCAGAAAACGAACAGAACATTTGAAAGGCGTTAAGATAGCCATTATGGGTTGCATAGTAAATGGTCCGGGCGAAATGGCTGATGCTGATTATGGGTATGTTGGCAGCGGTGTAGACAAGATTACACTATACCGGGGAAAAGATATCATTAAAAGAAGTGTTCCCTCATCAAGTGCAGTTGATGAGCTGATTGGTTTGATAAAAGAGGATGGAAACTGGTCAGAATCTTCAGAAAATGATATTTATTAAGGATTTTTGAAGGTTGCTACTGAGAATTTTTTCTGGTATATTTTGGCACTTAAAATGATTGGAATTAAAAAGAATATTTTAAAATACCTTAACATTGCTGACATAAGGGATGTGAAAATCCCAGGGTTAGAAAAAAAATTAGGATAATGCACTTCAAAAAAGGAGTGCATTTTTTTTTGATATGAATGGAACTGAAATCTTAAAATATTTGGAAGAATGGGCACCAACAGGAATTGCCTGGGACAAAGATAATGTTGGGTTGCAGATCGGTAATCCGGAAATTAAAATCAAAAGTATTATGTTAAGTCTTGATCTTTCGGATGCTGTAATTATGGATGCAATAGAAAACAAATGCAATCTTATTATAACTCATCACCCTGTTCTATACCACCCGCTCAAAAATCTTGACTTCTCAAAGAATCCAACAGCTCTGATGATTGAGAAGTTAATAAAACATGACATCACCCTCTTCTCCGCTCATACAAATCTGGACTTTACCCAATATGGTGTTAGTTATCAGTTGGCTAAAAGAATCAGATTAAAGCAAATAAGATTTTTAAAGAACCTATCTGGCAACCAGGTCAAGCTTGGGGTTTTTGTTCCACTATCACACCTGGATAAAGTTGCTGAAGCTATTCATCTAGCAGGTGGCGGAATAATCGGTGAGTACACTAATTGTAGTTTTAGAACAACCGGTACGGGCACATTCAAAGGTTCCCGGGTAAGCAACCCGGCATTTGGTGAAAAAGGGATTACCGAGTTCGTTGAAGAAGCTAAGCTTGAAGTTTTGGTGAATGAATGGAAATTAAATCAGGTTATTAGCTCACTTAAAAAAAATCATCCCTATGAAGAAGTTGCATATGATATTTTTACATTGAAAAACGATAATGTCAATTACGGGATGGGCGCTATTGGAAAACTTGAAGGTGCTATGGACACCAGAGAATTTCTTGATTTCATATCGTCTAAACTGAAAATAACCAACTTTCGCTTCACAAAAGGCAAAAAGAAAAAAATACAAATTGTTGCAGTCTGCGGTGGATCATGTAGTGAACTGCTAAACGAGGCAATCTGCCAAAATGCCGATGCATTTATTACTGCTGATTTAAAGTATCACACATTTCAGGATGCTGAAGGGAAAATATTATTAATAGACGCTGGTCATTATGAAACAGAAATACCGGTTTTAGATGAAATTCAGAAAAGACTTAAAACATTTCTGATTAATAATAAAAATGTAAGAGTATTAAAGTTTAAGGGTTCAACTAACCCAATAGTTTTTTATAACAAAATAGGAGCTAATTAAAATTGTATAACAGGTTAAAAATTCTTTACCAGTTGCAAAAAATTGATAACCAATTGGATGAGCTGGAAGAACTACGCGGTGATCTGCCAAAGATGGTTCGAGAGCTTGAAGATAAAATTAAGGGAATGATTGATGACATTCAGGTTAAAGAGAACGAGCAGAAAGAGTCAGTAAAGAAAAGAGATCAGAATGAGGATGAGATTGAAAAATTAAAGGAGAATCAAAAAAAATTCAAAGCACAACTATATCAGGTAAGGAATAATAAAGAGTACGATGCCCTTACAAAAGAAATTGACCACACCGAAGAACAGGTAAATAAACTCGAAATTGAAAACAATTCACTTGCAGATAAGAGCAAAGTGCTTTCACAGGAAATTGAGGAAATAAATCCCACGCTGGATGAACTCAAAAAAGAACTTAAAGGTAGAGAAGCGGACTTGAAAGACATCGTAAAGGCAAATGAGAGGGAAGAGTCAAAGTTACTCGAAGAAAGAAAAAAGATTGAAAGTGAAGTGAAAAAAAGCGATATCTCGACATACTCAAGAATAAGAAAAGCAAAGAAAGGACTTGCAGTCGCCACTATTAAAAGATCAGCTTGCTCTGGATGTCATAATATCGTTCCATCCCAAAAGCAGCTAGAAATTAGACGTAACAATCGGCTGTATTCATGTGAATATTGTGGTAGAATTCTGGTTTCTTCTGAAATTGCAGAAGGCGTAGATAAATAGTCCTTGTAAGAAAGAAGATTTCTGCTGATTTCGGTAGCTCAATTTATTATATTTGCAAATAGTTAACACATTTAAAGAATTCATTAAAAATTGTTGGATTCTTGTTTATAAAAAAAGTTTTAAAGAAAAATAAAATAGTTCAGTCCGGGCAATCGCTCTCTAACTTAGGAAGAGGGAGGAAAGTCCGAACTTCATAGAACAGGGTGCCGGGTAACTCCCGGGGTTCCGTTAAGCGGGATACTGACAGTGCCACAGAAAATATACCGTCTCGACTTTTGTCGGGATAAGGGTGAAAAGGCGGGGTAAGAGCCCACCGCCCCGTTGGTAACAACGGGGGCAAGGCAAACCACACCCGAAGCAAGGTCAAATAGGGAAATCGTTTTCTGCTAAAACAGAAAGCAGGGTTGTTCGCTCTGCAGGTTTCCGGGTAGACCGCAAGATCTCTTCAGCAATGGTGAGGCTAGATAAATGATTGCCGCCCCAATTCATTGGGGACACAGAATTCGGCTTACAGGACTGAACTTTTTATTTGTTCTTTTTGAAGATTGAAAATTCCTATGGGACGAAAACTCTGGAAAATAAAAGATGTTTCTGATGATCTGTCTGTGCAGAGACTTGCGGATTCTCTTAATATCTCCCCGATACTCGCGAGACTGCTGGTTCTAAGAGACATTAAAACTTTTAATGAAGCCAGGCAATTCTTTCGTCCTTCCATTGAATCGCTTCACGATCCGTTCCTTATGGATCAAATGGAAGCTGCGACCACAAGGGTTATAACTGCACTTACCGAAAACCAAAAGATATGTATTTATGGTGATTACGATGTTGATGGCACCTGTGCAACAGCTCTCCTTTACATGTTTCTTAAAGAGCTTTATGCAAATGTTCAATTTTACATTCCGAGAAGACTAGAAGAAGGATACGGACTCTCAACCTCAGCAATAGACACTGTCAGAGAAATGGGAACAGATTTAATGATTGCGGTTGATTGCGGGATTACAGCAATAGAAGAAACTAATTATGCAAATCAGCTTGGAATGGATGTAATTATTTGCGATCATCATCAACCAAAAGAAGAACTGCCAAATGCATTTGCAGTACTTGACCCGTTGAAACCCGGTTGTAATTATCCATTTAAATACCTCTCCGGCGCTGGCGTTGCCTTTAAACTTGCACAAGGCTTATGTGAAAGAATCGGTAAGCGAGGACTCCCGTTAAAATATCTGGACCTTGTAGCTCTGGCAGGTGCTGCGGACATTGTACCGCTTATTAATGAAAACAGAATTCTAGTAAATGAAGGTTTAAACCAGATCAACTTAAATCCCCGCCCTGGAATTGAAGCACTAATTGATTTAAGCAGACTCCAGACTGGTCAATTAACGTCCGGACAAATTGTGTTTACTATTGCACCAAGAATTAATGCTGTTGGAAGATTAGGGGATGCTGAAAGAGCAGTTAATCTCCTCATCGCAAATAACAAAAAAGATGCTCTTACTTTAGCAGAAGTACTGGAGACTGAAAATTATGAAAGAAGAAAGATCGATGTTGATACTTTTGAAGCTGCCAAAGAAATTGTGGAATCAGAATTTGATTTAGATGTCGACCTGGCTATTGTTTTGCACAACGAAAACTGGCACCCCGGCGTTATAGGGATAGTTGCTTCACGACTCGTCGAAAAATATTATCGGCCTTCCGTTCTTTTAACAACTATTGATGGTGTGGCAAAAGGTTCTGCAAGAAGTATAAATGGTTTCAACATTTATGCAGCTCTGCAAAAATGCGAAGACCTGTTGCTCCACTTCGGTGGGCATCAGGCTGCTGCCGGACTTGCACTCGAGGTTGAAAAAATTGATGAGTTCAGAGTTAAATTTAATAAGGTATTAAAATCGTCTATTACAAGCAAAGATCTTCTTCAGGAAATCAACATCGACTCAAAACTTAAATTTTCGGAAATTAGTCCAAAATTTTTACGAATACTGGATCAATTCTCTCCTTTTGGACCGGCCAATCTCAGACCGGTATTTTTAGCTGAAGATGTTCACATTGCTAATACACCAAGAATTGTTGGCAATAATCACATATTAGCCGGCTTCAAGCAGAATGGATCGGATAAAGTTTTTGATTCCATAGGTTTTAATATGGGTGAGCATCTCGAAGCTATTAAACAAAATAATTGTGAAATGGATATTGTATTTTCAATTGATAAAACTATTCGGGATAACAGAATTTATCCTCAACTTAAATTAAAAGACATTAAAGTAAAAAATTAAAGAGGAGATATTTCAATGTCGGGGCATTCAAAGTGGGCAACTATAAGGAGAAAAAAAGGTGCCTTAGATGCAAAGAGAGGGAAGCTCTTCACAAAATTAATTAAGGAATTAACAATCGCTGCGCGGGAAGGTGGTGGTGATCCATCAGGTAATCCCAGACTTCGCCTTGCAGTTGATAACGCTAAGGCTGCTAATATGCCCGCAGATAATATTGAACGAGCAATTAAAAAAGCCACAGGAGAATTAGAAGGAACCACTATCAGTGAACTAACTTATGAGGGATATGGTCCGGGCGGAATTGCATTGCTTGTTGAGGTTGCAACTGACAATAAGAACAGAACAGTTGCCGAAGTCAGACACTTGTTTAGTAAACATGGCGGAAATATGGGTGAGAGTGGTTCAGTTGCGTGGATGTTTGAAAAAAAAGGTGTTATCTCTCTGCCAAAACAGAATAAGTCCGAAGATGAAATTATGGAGATTGTCTTGAATGCCGGTGCTGAAGATTTACAGACAGAAGATGAGTACTATGAAATTCAAACTGATGTGGAATCATTTGAAACTGTAAGGAAAGCACTTCTTGAGAAAGAACTGACTAGTGATAATGCATCACTTCAATGGATTGCAAAAAATACTGTAAATGTTGCAGGTGAAAATGCCGAGAAGATGATGAAATTAATAGAGGGGCTTGAAGATTGTGATGACGTGCAAAACGTTTATTCCAATGCTGACTTTGATGAAGATTTCATCAAACAACAAACTTGATTTTTACATTCAACTCAAAATAAAATAATGATCATACTCGGTGTTGATCCCGGAACAAACATTACTGGTTACGGATTAATTGAATACACCAATAATAAATTCAGAAGAATCTCACATGGAGTAATTAAACTCCCTTCCTCAAAATCTCTTTCAGAAAAACTTGAAATAATTTACAATGAACTTGATAGGCTTCTGAAACTATATAAGCCGGATGAATTTGTTATTGAAACTGCCTTTTATGGTAAAAATGTTCAATCAGTTATGAAGATTGGTTACTCGCGCGGAGTTTCAATCCTTGCGGCAATTCATAACAAAGTTCCAACAAATGAGTACTCACCTCGTGAAGTAAAAAAAGCAGTTGTAGGCAAAGGAGCTGCATCCAAACAGCAAGTAAATTACATGGTAATGACGATTTTAAACTCTAAGAAGATTAAATTTAAACCCGACGAAAGTGATGCTCTTGCAATTGCTCTCTGTCATGCATTCAGATTGAAAGCACCTTCTTTTAAAAAGAGCAAAAGCTGGAAGGAGTTTGTCGAAGCGAATCCAGGGCGTATTATTGAATAATTGAAATATTTTAATCGAATATGATTGGGCACTTAACAGGAAAAATAATTTCATCTAAACCAACCCACATCCTTCTGGATGTGAATGGAGTTGGATATGCTATTAAAATTTCCATCAACACTTTTGAAAGAATTAGTGGTAAGGAAAAAGTTTCACTTTATATTCATACGAATGTTAAGGAAGATGCTATTACTCTGTTCGGATTTTATTCTGAGTCGGAAAAGGAAATGTTTGAGCTGCTGATTTCCATTTCCGGGGTTGGTCCAAAGTCAGCGTTAAGTCTTCTGTCAGGTATTTCAACCGACGAATTAAAGCAGGCAATCGTCACAAATAATATAGAAAGAATAATTGCTGTTCCGGGAATAGGAAGAAAAACCGCTGAGAGATTAATTCTTGAACTTAAAAACAAAGTTAGGGATATTAAAGAAGAGGGTATTACACCTACTCAGACAAGTGCTCAGAAAGAAGCTATTGCTGCACTTACTACTTTAGGTTATAATCTTACTTCTTCGGAAAAGGCTGTTAACAAAATTTTATCTGATTTGCCGGAATGCAGTCTTGAGGAATTGATTAAAGGATCTTTGAAAGAATTGAATAAATAATTCGTGAATTCGTGGCTAAACAATTTTACAAACCAACTCAGCAACCTCTCCGAGTTTTGCTTCCAACTTGTCTCCCCTTTTAACTCTGCTGACTCCAGCAGGAGTTCCTGTAAATACTAAATCACCTTTTTCAAGTGTCATAACAGCAGAAATGAATTCTATAATTTCTGCGGGATTAAAAAGCATACTCTTCAAAGCTTCGCTTTGTTTTATAATTCCATTTACTTTCAGTTCAAGTTTTTCATCTAGTTTTAACTGATAATCTTTCTTCAAAACGAAATCTGAAATAACAACAGAAGTATCAAAACATTTTGCAAGAGTCCATGGATTTCCTTTTTTCTTCAGTTCATTCTGAATATCACGCAATGTCATATCGAGTCCGACCCCGTAACCGATTGTTGCTTTTTCTGCTTCTGCTTTATCAGCGTTTTTAATAGTCTCCCCAATCAGTAGCACAAGCTCTACTTCGTGGTGAAGTTCGTTTCCATATTCCGGATGAATAATTTGTCCGCCAGAATAAATAATTGCAGAGGCAGGTTTTAGAAATAATACGGGTTTTTCCGGCACCTCATTGCCGAGTTCCTTTGCGTGTTCAGCATAGTTTCTGCCGACACATACTATTTTCCCAATTGGGAATTCTTCTTTAGAGTTTTTAATTCGTGATGTTTTCATGTCTTCTGCTTCTTCTTTGTAGCTGCTGGGAAGAGAATGTTGTTTAATATCAGCCTGTAACCGGGTGAGTTTTTGTAAAGATTGAGATCAGTTGGAGGATCGCCGACTGCGTGCTGGTAATCTTCCGGATCGTGCCCACCATAAAAAGTAAATGTTCCTCTACCAAAATTTCCGTGAATATACTTGACATGGTCGGTTTCTTTTCTTTCACCAAGAATAGTTGCGGAGTTTTTAATTGTGTTTCTTCTGAACATTGAAGTTTGTCCCATAAATCCACGAATAATATTTGCGTGGCACTGTGTAAGCATAGTTGGAACAGGATCATATTTTGCAGAGAATTCAAACAAAGTAAAATAATCGTTTGCAAAGTTTCCAACTTCCAGGGGTTGAATGTCAATGTCGCTGTACTCGTATACATAAGGATTCATTTCAAGCCTGAAATCTGTAAAAGCAAGTGTGTTATCGTAATTAATTTTCTGCTGAGCATCAGGATCTGCGGCATCGCCATCGTACATTTGTTCGCAGATATCAACATTGATAGCAGAGAGTGCAATATCGTACGAATCTGTTGCAGAGCACATTGCAAAAAGAAATCCGCCTTTACCAACATAGTTTTTTATATCAATTGCAACTGTTTTCATCATTTCGGAAACTTTTCTGAATCCATTCTGTTTAGCGTTCTGTTCGTAACTCAACTGCTGATCAATGTACCACTGCGCATTGCTGAAGCTTGCATAAAATTTTCCATACTGCCCTGTAAAATCTTCGTGATGCAGATGAAGCCAGTCATAGTTATCAAGATCGCCTTTTAAGATTTCATCATTCCAGATTTTATCATACGGTACCTGAGCATATTCAAGTGCAAGCGTAACAGCATCATCCCACGGCTGGAAACCAGGTGGAACGTAGACTGCAATCT
>JBATIA010000024.1:0-6119 GCA_049667415.1 Ignavibacteriaceae bacterium | reverse complement strand
TGATTTATCCCCATAAACTTTTCTGCAATTTTTAATTCCCCTTTTTCTAAAATGATAAAGATTCATATCTGCCACTTTGCTGAGCCTTTTAGAAGGATAATACTCTTTAAGTTGTTTCAATGATATAATAGCAGATGGATAACCGGCAAACAGATAATTTTGCAAAAGTGCTTCATAAATTTTATTAAATGGAATACGTTTACGTTTAGCAATTGTTATTAACTTACTAAAGCCATCATAATTTCTGAGGACAGCTGATGCAGAAATTAACGGAAGTAATTCCTTTTTTCTTACTTTAATTAAACTACTTATTTTGTTTATCACAATGTTAAATTTTAATCATAAAAAAACCCTCTATGAAGAGGGTTTAAACAAATTGATAATAATTAGTTTAGTAAACTAAGCTCGTATTCGGCTGTTTTCTTATAAGTCGCATCTGATTTTGCTTTCTCAAACATTTCTTTTGCTTTTTGAGTATCACCTTTGCCTTTATACGCAACTCCCAAATAAAAATTAGGTCCACCAGAAGTAATCTTTGATTTATATTTCAAAGCACTTTCTGAGGCAGATATTGTTTTATCCCATTCTCCAAGTTCAGAATACAGTTTAGCAAGAGACAAATAAGCAGCATCGTAATTATCATACTCAACAGCTTTATTCAAATACTCAACAGCTTTTTGAGGGTTGTTATTCGAAATTGCTTCATTACCAAGCTTTGCGTATGCAAGGGATAAATTCTTTTTCACTTTTTTCTGAACACTTGCATTATTTGAGAGAGTAAGTACTTTCTCAAAATTCTTAATCGCCTGATTATAATCTCCCATGGAGAAAAACACACCACCTAATGCATTATACCCGGGTTCAAAATCATTCTTGAGTTTAATACATTCCTCTAATGAAGCCTTAGATCCATTAAGATCGTTAGCTTTTTTCTGCGCAACACCTTTCTGGTAGTAAATACGATAGTCTTTTTCAATTGCTAAAGCTTTATCATAATTACTAATCGCACCGTTGTAATTGCCAGCTTTAAGTAAACTATTTCCTTCGTTATACAGTTTACCAGCTTCGGGACTCATATCCTGAGCTAAAGAAAATCCAGAAGCAGTCAGGAAGAAGAGAAAAATCAGGGGAAAGACTTTTGCTTGATTCATCAAATTTTCACCTTTATTTATTTATGATTAAGTGTTGAGTGCGGAAGGCGGGACTTGAACCCGCACACCAATTAAGGTACTACCCCCTCAAGATAGCGTGTCTACCAAATTCCACCACTTCCGCAAAATTGGTTGGTAAAAATATGGCTGCAGTTTCTGAAAATCAACACAAGAAATAGGCTGGAAAGATTTATCCCTTTTAGGCAGCCGGGCTTAACCTATTCACGGTCCATTGGTGGTTTTCGGTCTTTTATTATAAGCCTTCTTATCTCGTCTCTGAAATTTCTTTCAAAAATTAATAACTTTGCTATTTGATCGTACGAAAGTATATCAGATAGCGAGTTTATAAAATCTGTGCGATTTTTTTCAATCTCACTATGTAAAGCGTTTATTTCATTTATATTAGTTTTGAGCTCATCAACAGTGGCAACTCTGCCGCTTTTGAATATCACCTCAAGGTTATCAATTTTTTTCTTAATCTTATCCTGGATTTCATCTTGCTGCTTTTGGTGTTCTGATTTCCGTGCAAAAAACCTCAAGGTAGTTTCTTCATTCATTTCCAGGGTTTCAATCAGCTTAATTTTTTCAAGTTGTTCAAATTTTTCTCTCATTTTATCATCACGCCATTTTTCCCTTTGAGAAAATATTGAGCCTGAGAGAACAAATAAGAGTATTAATATTAAGTATGTGGTCTTCATAAAGGAACCTCTTCCAAAAAGTTTTTATTTAATATTTCTTGATAGACTATTTCAAGTTCGTTATCACTTAAATTTCCGATAATTTCTTTATAACCGATATCGTATGCTTCTGCTACTTCACTGTTAATTTCCAAATCTGCTTCGAGTAAACCAACTATTTCTTTTTCAGGAATTAAATTATACACTTCGGAACTACCATTAAGGTTCTCAAGCAGTTCAATCTTCTGATTTTCATTCAATGCTTGGGTAAACTCTTCAATATTTTTGAAATCATTTTGATTATTAAAAAATATTCGCAACACTGCTATTCCAATAATGAAGAGCAGCATTACACCAAATGCATAGGATAGACTTTTCCTGATCGTTTCTTTCTTTCCTGAACGCATTCTGTTGTAGAATACAGGTAAAACGGAATCAATGTAGTCAGCTTTCAACCTGCTACCCTTTAGTTTTTCAATTTCTTCTTTTACAGATACATATTTCTGAAATTCTAACTTTAATTCTTTCGAGCTTTCCATTTCTTTTTCAAAAGCAACTTTTTCTTCAGTAGTGAATTCGTCATCTAAATATTTTATAATTCTCTCTTCATTCTTCATTTTTTTTCATCAACTCCTTCATTTTCTTAAATGCATGAAAATAATTGGCTTTTAATGCTCCGACCGATTTACCCGTTATGTCTGAAATTTCTTCGAATGATAATTCGTCAAAATTTCTCATAATAAAAATTTCCTTTTGTTTCGTATGCAGCTTACTTAGAAGTTTCTCCATTTCTATAAATCTTTCCTTTGATTCTAAGTCTTCAACTACGTTTTCATAACTGTGATTTTCAATATTTTCACTAAAGCTAAAAGTAAGTAATCTTTTTAATTTATTTTTTTTTAACTGATTTAAACTTCTCGTATATGTTACTCTAAATATCCATGTGTACAATGAAGAACTAAAATTAAAGGTATTGAGTTTATTATACATTACTAAAAGAACCTGCTGTACAATTTCGTGTGCATCATCGTGATCACCGAGCATTCTTCGAGCATGCCAATAAATTTTTTCCTGGTATTTCCCGGCAATTTTATTAAACGCCTGCTGATTACCGGATAAAAAATCCCTGATAAGTTCATAATCATCTGACTTAAAATTCATTCCCTGTAAAGAATATTTCTAAACTATTAAACAAATATATAACTCTAATGGTTTAAATCTTGTTTATTAAACCTTAATGAAGAATCTTCTGTCTAAAGGGCAAGAATCATAAATAATTATCAAAAAGGAGTAAAAAAATGAAATCTAAATTATTAGTCTTTGCTGCTGTTTTGGCAACATTACTGATTTCTGGTAATCTTTTTTCACAAGAATTTCACCAGGGAAACAGAGAACGGGATGCGATGAGAAACAGAGATCGAATACAAGAAAAACTTAATTTATCAGAGGAACAGATTGATAATATTGAAGCATTGAGATTAAGTCACAAAAAAGAAATGATCAATCTAAAAGCTGATGTCGAACTAAAAGAAGTTGAACTTGAACAACTAAAAAGCAGTGTGAATTTTTCAAGGGAAGCTTACCTTAACAAGGTAAACGAAATTATTTCGGCTAAAAACAAAATAGAATTAGCACGGGCAAATCATCAGATGGATGTGTATCAGTTACTTGATGATAATCAAAAGGATGAATGGAATAAAATGACACGAATGATGCACGAAGGGAAACATAAAGTCGTAAGAAAGATGAGAGATAGAGATTTTAATTAAACACTCTCCTTGATTTCACACTCTCTCCACAAAGGCCGGTACCTTTACCGGCTTTTTTTATTAAGCCAAATCTCCTGTAACTGGTCTCAATACAATTTCTTCAGTTACAAGATTATCTTTTTGTAGATATGCAGAAACAATAATACGAGCTATGCTTTCAGGATTCATCATTCTCTCACCTTTTTCTCTCCTAATATCCTGCGACCACATTGAAGTTTCTGTGGCACCCGGGACTATGTTAATTACACGAATATTATGATTCCGTACTTCTTCACGCATAGAATTACTATAACCTAGTAAACCCATCTTTGAGGCAGAATAAACTGAACTATTTGTAAAAGTCTTATCCACAACCACAGAAAGAATATTAAATATCGTACCTGATTCATTTTTTATGAAAGTGGGCAGTACTGATTTTATAGCGTAAATTGATCCCAACAGATTTGTGTTAATGATATCATTTATTTCATTAACTGAATTATCTGCGGCGTTCTTAAATGAAGTGATACCGGCATTGTTTATAAGGCAATTTACTTCGTAATCATTACTAATTTTTTTGAAAGTCTGATCTACATTTGCTGAAGATGCAACATTGCAAGGAAAAGGAAATATTTTATCACCTTGCTTACCGGCATCATCTTTCAGACGTTCTAATTCCTGTGCTCGTCTTGCGGATATAAAAACATTGCATCCAATTTTAGCAAACTCAAGTGCAACAGCTTTACCGATGCCTGAGCTTGCACCAGTTACCCATATTCCGTCTTTTTTAGCCATAGTTATAAATTCTTGTGAGAGATAAGATTTAGAAATTCTGATCGGGTTCGAGGATCGTCCTTAAAGTCACCGTGAACAGCACTTGATGTTGCTGAGGAATTTTGTTTCTCAACTCCTCTCATCATCATACACATATGATATGCTTCAGAGACAACTGCAACACCTCTTGGTTTAAGATACTCTTCAAGAGTATCAGCAATTTGCTGTGTCATTCGTTCCTGAACCTGAAGTCTGCGAGCAAATACTTCAACGATTCTTGGGATTTTTGACAAACCGATGATTTTACCATCCGGAATGTAGGCAACATGCACTTTACCATAAAACGGAAGCATATGATGTTCGCAAAGACTGTAAAAATCTATATTCTTTACCAGTACCATTTCATCGTATTTTTCATTGAACAAAGCATCATTCATAACCACTTCAATTTTTTTATCGTAACCTGAGGTGAGAAATTCATAAGCCTCGGCAACTCTGCGGGGAGTATCGAGAAGCCCTTCTCTTTTTGGGTCTTCGCCGATGTTCATCAAAAGATCAGAAATTAAATTTTTAACTTTTCCGTTATCCACAATTTATTCTCCTTTGTATTCAAAATAATTGTTTTCAGTTTCATAAAGTTTAACTGAGTATAATTTTCCTCCAGTAATTTTATCCGCAAGCTGCCCCCAGATTGCGATAGTAATATTTTCAGATGTTGGGATAATTCCTTTCATGAAATCAGTATCGATATTCAAATTTTTATGGTCAACCTTAGAAATAACATTCTCCTGAATAATTTCTTTTAACTTTTTAATATCTAAAACGAATCCTGTACTTGAATCAACTTCGCCAAGAACCGTAACTTCCAGTGTATAATTATGTCCATGCCAGTTCGGATTGCTACATTTTCCAAACAACTCATAATTTTCTTTGTCAGATAATTCAGGCTTGAACAATCTGTGTGCAGCAGCGAAAGTCTCACGACGTGTTAAATAAACTTTTTTTGCCATTATAATTCTTTCAATGCTTCCATTACTTCTATATTATGTTCATCTACTTTAACCTTCGGAAATATTTTACTGATTTTTCCATTGCCATTAATAATAAAAGTGGTTCGTACTATTCCCATATATTTTCTCCCGTACATACTCTTCTCCTGCCAAACTCCGTACTTTTCTAAGACTACTTTCTTTTCATCACTTAGTAAATTAAAGGGCAGTTTATACTTCTGTGCAAATTTTTTATGCGATTCAACCGAATCAGCACTTACACCAATTATTTCAGCTTTCATTTTTCCAAACTTAGGAAATTCATCCCTGAAATTACACGCTTCCTTTGTGCAACCGGATGTATCATCTTTTGGATAAAAATATAAAACTACTGGTTTACCTTTAAGATCAGAAAGGGAAATTACTTTTCCATCCTGATTTTTTAATTTAAATGAAGGTGCTTTATCACCAACTTTAAGAGTCATCTCTGCCTCCACATTTTCTAACTTTGTAAAATATTAAGAATTAAGAAATACACTGAACAATTTAGTTATCAATTTAGTGTATAACAATCAACGTTTATAAACAAAAAAATAGTAAAATTAGTTCAAACAGAACCTTTGAAGGTGAAATGTATAGAATGCAGAGTTAAATTATTTTAATTCAAAAGACCGTTCTTTTTACACCATTCATCAAATCCTTTTTCAAGCTGTTCGAAAGAATCTATTGCAAAAAGAATCGGTTGAAGATGCCAAACGTCATATTGTTGAAGTACAATTT
>JBATIA010000023.1:0-2071 GCA_049667415.1 Ignavibacteriaceae bacterium | reverse complement strand
AGATTTACACAAGCATTAAATTCACTTTCCTAAATACAGGAATTACAATGGACGGAATAATTTACCTTGATAATGCAGCAACCACCTACCCAAAGCCTCCCGAAGTTTATCAGTTTATGTTCGATTTTTATAAGAAGCATGGTGTTAATCCCGGTCGATCTGGCTATGATATGTCTTTGGAGACAGAAGAAATTGTGCACACAACCAGGAAAATGCTTACTGATTTTTTTAATGGATCTAATCCTGATTATTTAACCTTTAGTTACAACGCAAGCGATTCACTTAATATGATTATCGGGGGAATGCTCGAGAAAGGTGATCATGTTATTACCAGCAATGTTGAGCACAACTCTGTTCTGCGTCCTCTTTATCATAAAAAACATGCTGGTGAAATAGATGTAACATACATTCCTTTCGATAGTAAAGGTTATGTTAATCCCGGGGATGTGAAAAAAGCTTTTAGAAAAAACACGAAAATGGTAATCCTTAATCACGGTTCAAATGTAATTGGTACCATTCAACCTGTTAAAGAAGTTGGTAAGTATTGCAAAGAAGCCGGAATTTATTTTGCGATTGATGCAAGCCAGACTGCCGGTGCCGTAAAGATTGATATTGAAGATATGAATATTGATATCGTGGCTTTTACAGGTCACAAATGCCTGATGGGTCCAACTGGAATTGGTGGGTCTTACATTCGTGAAGATGTGCCAATTAAAGGAACACGATATGGCGGTACTGGTGTGAGGTCTGCATATCCATTTCATCTTGAAGAATTTCCTTACAGAATGGAGTGTGGAACTCTTAATATTTTGGGTATTGCAGGTCTGTTGGCTGGACAGAAGTGGATTCAGAAAGAAGGAATGGAAAATTTGCACCATAAAGAAATGAAGCTATGGAGTAAACTAAAAAACGGCTTAGCAGAAATTGAAGGAGTAACTTTATACTGTGCTGAAAGTGAAGAGAATCATAATGCAGTGCTCAGTTTTAACATTAAAGACTGGGAAGCAGGAAATATAGGAACCATGCTTGATGTGGATTATAATATTGCTTGCCGCACTGGTTTACAATGTGCACCACTGGTACACAAACAAATTGGAACAGATAAAATTCACGGGACAGTTAGATTAAGTATCGGAGCTTTTAATACCGAGGAGCATATTGATATTGCGATAGAAGCAGTAAAAAATATTGCTTCATTAAAAGGGGATATTAATAAAGAAAAATATTTGTCTGCATCACGATAAGAATTTTTATTTTTGGTTCTTTATTAAAAGAAAAAACATAGATATATAATTAATCTGGCTTAATGAAATCCTTGCTTTTCTCCTCTTGAAATTTTACAAACTCAACAAATTTCTACATTCAAAAAAAATCATGTACTATTTAACTGCAAATTAACTAGCTAGTGTTAGTTTTTTGATCAATTTAGTTTTATAATACTTACCTATCATCTACAGCTAATATCAGTTTTAGTTAATTGGTTTTACAATCAGAATGAATAATCAATGTCTTTAATGTGTCCCCAATTCTTAAAGGATTTGTGAAATGAAATAATGTTAACTGTTAATACTGAATTGTATATTTGCTGTGCAGTTTGATGATTTTTTTACTGCTAAAAGTATATACCTAATTAATTCGGAGAAAGAATGTTTGATTGGGATTGGAAAATTGAAAACAAAAATTATTTGCAAAAAACTATTGAAAGATGCCGACGACAGAAAATTATTTTACCAACCTTTAATGAATTAATACATCCCGACACAATTCCAGAATCGATTCAGGATAAATTAGAGAAAATAGATTTACAAGCACTTAATCCTTTAAACTTATTCAGAATAAACTGGCGCAATAATCCTGTAAACGGACGCATTGGCGGTATAAATTATCTGGAAATACCAAAAGAAATTACCGGAGTAAAAGCACGAATTGTTGGACTTGTTGGTAAGTTTTTTCCAACAGGTGCACACAAAGTTGGTGCAACCTACGGATGTCTAGCCCCATATCTTGTAAGCGGAAAAATGAATCCAGAGTACCACAAAGCCGTATGGCCCTCAACAGGAAATTATTGTCG
>JBATIA010000022.1:0-2831 GCA_049667415.1 Ignavibacteriaceae bacterium | reverse complement strand
GAAGAAATAGTATTCTTTGGATTTGTAATTGCCTGACGCTTTGCAGGTTGACCAACTAATCGTTCTCCTGATTTCGTAAACGCAACTACTGAAGGGGTAGTTCTTCCACCTTCTGAATTTGGAATTACCACCGGGTCATTTCCTTCCATAACAGAAACGCACGAATTCGTCGTTCCAAGATCTATTCCTATTATTTTTCCCATTTTATTACTCCTTTATTATTTTATTTATTTTCCTGTCCAGAATGTCGCTATCTAATATTCAATCGTTTTTAACAATTAGATGATACCCCAACATGAATGCCAATTCCCCAGAAATGCCTCAAGTTGTTATATTATAATCATTTACCCCCTATTAGGTCAATGTTTATAAATTACTGGTTGGTCACAGAGTTTGCCATAATGGCACTTTAAATTTGACAAAGGACAAATATAGTGACACAAGTATGTTAGCTCCTGAAGGATTAATTACTAGTTAATTGTAATTGCAGTAATTTGATTTTAATGCATTTCAGAGTTAAATGATTAATTTTGATTGAAGTAAAAGGATAGAAAATGTTTAATCTGGAAATTTTTGACATAAAATTAGAAACCGAACTGATAGGTAGAAATTTTATTTACTGCGACGAGATCGTTTCTACTAATTCTGAATTGCTTTCGAATAAGCAGCAGTATAAAAAATCGGGGACGGTATTACTTGCAGAGAAACAATTAAAAGGAAAAGGCAGAAAGGACAGAACCTGGCAAAGTGCAAGGGGATTAAATCTTACTTTTTCAATTTTATTGAGCCGGGATATTGTCGCGGAATTAAATATTAATCATTTGAACCTGGCCGCTTCGCTTGCAATTGCACTGGCGATAGAGAATCTTTATCAATTGCGTACTGAGTTAAAATGGCCAAATGATGTATTGATCGATCAGAAAAAAGTAGCGGGGATACTTATTGAAACGACTGTTAAGGGAAGTAAGATTGAACGGGTGGTAATTGGTATCGGAATAAATTTAAACCAGCTTGCATTCCAGGGTGAATATAATTTCCCTCCTACGTCCTTAAAGCTTGAAGCCGGAGTGAATATTGACAGGGAAACAATTCTTGCTGAAATTCTAAATAACTTCGAAGAATTAATGATTAATCTTCAGACTCAACCTGAATCTATTCTTAAGGAGTGGAGATCTAAATGTAAAATGATCGGGGATAAAATTACTATTACAGATGGTGAGCAGTCTAAAAAGGGAATATTTTATGATATTGATGACAATGGCTATCTGATTCTGAAAAGAGACGATGTAATTGAAAAAGTGCATTTCGGTGATGTGAGTTTACGTTGATGCTTCTTACTCTTGATATAGGTAACACCAATATAAAATCAGCTTTATTTAATGGTAATACTTTGATTGAATTTATTATCCATTCTAAATTTGATGAAGTTATAAAATATACAAATAGTAAAAGCCTGAATTGCATAGCAGTCTGTTCGGTTAATCCATCCACTGAAAAAATATTAGTAAAAGACGTTTCTAAAAAAGGCATTCAATTATTTCAGGCGAACATTAACAATAAATTTAATTTGAAGATAAAATATAAAACCCCGGATACTTTAGGAATGGATAGGGTTTGCTCAACTATTGCAGCTTATCATTTAGCAGTTACGGGAAAAATGATGCTTAAAAATCAGCACCTTATCACAATCGATTTTGGAACAGCAACAACGTTAAATGTAGTCTCGCCTGAAGGTTATTTTATAGGTGGATTGATTGCACCGGGAATTTACACCATGTTGAAATCTCTAAACGAAAAAACTGCACAACTTCCACTCTCCGATTTAGTTTCTTATGAGGGGTTGATAGGCAACTCAACTAGTTCGTCAATATTAAGCGGTGTTTACACATCCACAATAGGAATGATAAATGAAACGGTGAATCAATTGAGTGAAATAAATAACTGTAGTTCACCAATAATTTTTGCTACAGGAGGGAATGCTGAATCTATTCTTCCGCATGTTAAACACACTATTTTTTATGAGGAGGCTCTGGTATTAAAGGGTTTGAAAATTATTTATGATTTGAATAAATAACTATGCAGGTAGATCATACTTTAATCCTGATATTATCAATTAACCTCGTCTTGCCTATTTTACAAGCAATAAGTATGTAGTATTCTTTCCCTTCAATAATTTCATCAACAATATTAAAAGAATCTGCTTCAACTATCTTTATATAATCAATATTAGCAGAAGGGACATTAGAGAATAATTCATTCATATTTGATAAAACAATATTTACTCTTCTTTCGCCAGAAGCAATTATCTTTTTTCCAAGTTCAAGCGAACGAAATAAAACCAGTGAGTCTTTTCTTTCAGTGGGTGACAAATAAATATTCCTTGAACTGAGTGCAAGACCATCGCTCTCACGAATGATTGGACAAACTACAATATCAATATTTAATTTTAGATCTTTTACCATTTGCAAAATGACGGCACTTTGCTGAGCATCCTTCTGGCCAAAAAAAGCATAATCAGGTTGAACAACATTAAATAATATAAGAACTACTGTTGTAACACCACGAAAATGATTAGGACGAAATTCACCCTCAAGTTTCTGAGTTATAAAATTCACAGTTACGAACGTCTGAAAATTTCCTGGATATATTTCCACACCTTCCGGTAAAAACAAGAAATCTACTTTTTCATCTTCAAGCATTTTTATATCCTTATCCAGGTCCCGCGAATAATTTTCAAAGTCTTCGGAGGGTGCGAACTGGGTAGGATTTATAAAAACAGAGACAATAGTTATATCACAAGTTTTTTTTGATTTTCGCACAAGAGATAGATG
>JBATIA010000021.1:0-9481 GCA_049667415.1 Ignavibacteriaceae bacterium | reverse complement strand
GGTCGCGGTGGTCGCGGTGGTGGCTACGGCGGCGGCGGCGGTCGTGGAGGCGGAAGACGATAGTAAATTAAAAAATATGCTTAATAATAAGCCGCAGAGTCTAGCGGCTTTTTATTTATCCTTCTTGCCCTCAAGGCTTACCACTTTGTATAAATCCGTTCGCCTGTCAAGCCAGTTTCGTACTGTACCGTTTTGCTTTGTTCTTCTTAAAAGATCCAGATCCACATTGGCCACAACAACTGTCTCGATATTCGGTTGACATTCACCGGAAATTCCATCTCTCGAAAATGGGAAATCCGACGGAGTAAAAATTCCTGACTGAGCATAGTTGATATCCATATTTTCAATGAAGGGTATATTACCAACGCTTCCTGATGTAACCACAAAAACCTGATTCTCTATTGCTCGTGCTTGTGAACAATACCTTACTCTCAGGTAACCATGTCTTTCATCTGTACAGAATGGTACGAAAATGATACTTGCACCTCGTTCAGTTGAGATTCTTGCTAATTCAGGAAATTCAACATCATAACAAATCTGGATTGATATCTTTCCCCTGTCTGTTGAAAATATTCTAAGTTCATTCCCTGCTCTTGTGCCCCACCATCTTTGTTCGTTTGGGGTTATATGAATTTTATATTGCTTCTCGAAATCCCCATCTCTTTTAAATAGATAAGAAATATTATATAGTTCACCTTCCTCTTCAGTGTAATGTGAACCGGCGATTATATTAACAGCATATTTAAGAGCAAGATGTTGAAAATGATCAATGTAGTCCTTTGTAAATGTAGAAAGTTTTCTTACAGTTACACCCGGTCTTCCTTGAGGAATAAAAGATAGAAGCTGTAGAGTAAATATTTCAGGAAATATTGCAAAATCAGATTTATAACCAGAAGCAACATCAACAAAAAATTCCGTCTGATGTGCAAACTCATCAAAAGATTTTATTGGTCTCATCTGGTATTGAATAGTGCAGATGCGCACAGGGTGTGATGAAACAACTCTTTCGGCTGGTTTTGGTGAATAGTAAAGATTTACCCATTCCAAGAGTATAGCGTACCCCCTGGATTCATCGTCTGATTTCAAATAATCAGTTATTATTCTTTTAAGTACAAACCCATTTGCAATCTGAAAAGTCAACACCGGATCGTATAATTTTTTGCTCATTACTTTTTCAACGTACTGGTGAACCGTAAGTTTATCAGCGTGTTTAGCGTAGTTAGGAACCCTTCCTCCGATAATTATACGTTTAAGGTTTAAATTTTTTGCCAACTCTTTTCTTGCTTCGTATAAACGTCTTCCTATTTTCATACTTCTATATTCAGGGTCTACCATAATTTCAATTCCGTAGAGAGTGTCTCCTTCCTCATCATGATTTGTTATCATTCCTCCAGCTGAAATATCACTCCAGGAGTGAGAGTCAGCATATTCATCAAATTCAATTATAAGAGAGCTGGAAGATCCGATTAACTTACCTTTATATTCAATACATAATTGTCCGGGTTGAAAGTGTTTTAACTGGCTTTCAACCTGCTCTCTGGACCAGGTTTTCATCCCCGGGAAACATTTTAACTGAAGTTCTAGAAGCTGATCATAATCTTCAATTTCAAGTGGACGAACAATCATTTGAAGAGATTTCTTAGTTTTTTCTTTACTCATATAATTCCTTTATACTTGATATGATATAATTACTTACTAACGATGAAAAATACTAGTCGATTTTTTGATTTACTTGATAAATATTGTGTGTTAAAGTCAGAAATCTTGATGTATATAATAATTTCTTTGGACAATTCAAATTAATTTAATTGTAGTTATGTTTACTTGAAGACACTATTTGACTTCCTTTTTCAACTAAAAATAATAAAAGAAACCAGTATTTTTTATATGGAAATCAACATAAGTAATTTTTCTTTAAGTTTACGTTACTATAATTTTTTTAGGAGAAAATATGAGGCGATTTTTAATTCTTTCACTGGTTTTTTTAAGTCTTACAGCAGCTTGTTCTGTACTAACATTGCAACCAGTCAACTTTTCCTGGCCGCTTGAATCTGTCCTTCCAATAGATGAAAATGGAAATGTAAGTGAAGACAGGTATTCAATTGAGTTTAATACGGCAGGATTATATTATGAGGAATTTCAGGATTCACTGTCCTATAAAGGTAAGGAATTAAGATTGATAAGAAACAACCAGGGGTTGTATTTTATTACAGCATCCAAATTCAAAAATGTATATGTCTTCAGAGCCAACGAGGAAACATTAGTGCTTAATGCAAAAATATTCATTTCTGAATTTGGGATTGATAAACCAGCTTTCAACCAAAGAAATCTTTACATTGAATTGATAGATGGTGAGAAGAAAATTAATCTTACAGGTGAAGGAATTGAAGGAGGCGCAAAATGAAAAATACTTATCTAATAAATTATTTTATTCTCTTTCTGTATTTTGTGTTTGTTAATTCGCCCCTTGCACAATCGGACCGGGAGATAGTAGACAACTTCAATAAAGAATACTCTGAGATTGAGCAGACAATAAAAGACGCAACTTCGCTTGAAGAGCTTAATGTTGTTATTACCAAAATAAGTAACTTGAAGCAAAACTATGCCCCGCACAAAGAGCTGCTGGATAAAAGTCTTTACCCGGATAAATACGATAAATCAATAGAGAAACTGAATAAAGCATATTTATTGCGCCAGGGAGATTTTGCAACTATCGATGTTCTCCAGACTGAAGTTGGTGAGCTGAGGCAACAGGTTGAATTTCTTAATGCAAGGAACAACGAATTGCTTTTACAGGTACGAACTCTTGAGTCACAAAAGCAAAAAGATGCAAAGACAATAAAGAAACTTCAAAACCTTGTTGCTGAGTTACGATCTTCGATTCAGGAAAGAGATAACCTTGTGCTGAGTATGATCGATAGTCTGATGCCTCCTATTATGAGAGAAAAGGAAGTTCTAACTGCTGAAGATAAAAATACTGTTACAACGGAAGAGGGAAAGCAGAATGTTCTGAACAATGTAAAAACTACGATAAGGGATAATATCAGGTTTATGCAGGTAACATCACTAAAGCCGGATGACCTTAATTCAATTCGTGAGCAGCAAAGAGATTTTGCAAGCAAGTGGCAGAAAGTAGGAGTTAAGCTGGTAGAAGTTTATGCTGAAGATGGGAAGAAGAGTGAAGAATTGAAACAAATTGAAGAGCTATTTGATGATTGGTTTGCTGCTGTTTCAAGGGAAGCATGGGATTCTATTAATGAAGAATTTTCACTCAACAGTATTGAATTAAGAAATTTTAAAAACGGTGAAGATTTTACAAATTCGGTTGAAATGTTTATTGGTGATGAGCTTAAAAACCTTGGGGTAAAAAGTGATGAAGAATCCAAAAGAGTTTATGCGAATTTTGCCGATAGTACCTGGTTTGCATCAATACAACCGGTTTGGATGAACTACTTAATTGAGAATAAAATGCTGACCGATCAAAGTAAAAACCAAATAGAGAATAAGATTGCCGAGTGGAGGAGTGCACTTTATCCTTCCAGCTGGTGGATTTATTTAATAATTGCTGTTGTTGTAATTGGTGGGGGAGCTTTCTTCTTTATGAAGAGAAGTAAACCAAAACTTACCGCAAATGAGCAGATGAAAGAATAGAACATCAAATAAAAATTATCATTAAGCCCCGCCCGGCAACTGCCGGACTCGGGGCTTTCTTATTTATTACTTTATCTAATTCTCAGCTCCAAAATTGTTAATAAAGAAATTAACCCAAACATCAAAAATCTAATCCGGAGTTTAACAGAACCTAATTTTTCAAGTGCCTCGGCACCAAATCAGGAACAAGCTAAAAATAAAAATCCCGCATAGCATTATGCGGGATTGTAATAAAGTAATCTGGGAGTAAGTTTATTTGTTTAGAGCAGCGAAATTTTTACCCGCATTCTTGATGGTCATCTTTGGGTCTTTATCAAAGGATTCTTTTGCCATCATACTAGAGAATAAATATGTGCTGCCGCTATAAACCGAAAACAACTGTTGATCTGATTCCATCAATTTTCCCATAGCGACTGCTGTGGCACAATATCCATTATATTTGGGCAGATATTTCTCTGGTTCTGCATCAAACATCTTCTTTGCATCGGCATTCGCCAGGTAGTAGGTTTTCCCCTCGTAAGTAGATGAATATTTTGAATCACCCTCTACACTTTTTTCCATTACTGAATATGCAACCGGGCAGTATCCATCCAGCTCAACTTTTGTATCAGCACTTTTTGTGTCTTGTGCATTTATTGAGAGCACCATACTAATTGCTAAAAATAATGCAATAAAAGACTTTCGAATTACAGTTAACATTGTGAACCTCCTGAATATAATTAATGAATGTGTTGGTAGTTAATTACCTTATCAAAAATACGGTGAGGGGTCTTAGTTTATTGTCTGGTTGAAGACAATTGTGATTATTCTAAGAGATGAGAATAGGCTTCGTAGAAATTAAAGTTCCGTATTAAGCAGATTAAGTCCGTACAATAATTCGACACCAATTGTGTTAGATGTGGTTAATTGAATTCCACGAACACTTCTGTATACTGGTGCCACGTAAAACAATTTAAGACTTAATGAACTTTCTGTATAGATGATCGAGGGAATTAGGTCATAATAAGTACCACCAGTGCTGGGCAAAAACCTTCCTCCCCAAAAATCCTCGGCAGCAAATCTTCCTCTTAATGAAAGCGAGGCATTAAGATATGTTGTGAGGTAATATTCACCATTAATTGAAAAAATAAATTCATCACCAAATCGATATCCGGTAAGATTTGAACCTGCATAACGGTATAATACATTTCCGAACAGGGAAAAGTTTAGGGGTAAAAATCCTTTATAAACATTTCCCCACATTAAAACATCAGTAGAACCTGTTCCCGGCTGTAAATCGATGGCTAACCTTGAGCCGTCTTTTTCCTGGGTATAACTTCCCACAGGTAATTTTGCTCCTCCCCCTACAGCTAGCCCAAATTGGGAGACAATGTTGGGTGAAATTATTTCATATTTCCCAAGTATAGTAATATCACCAATTCCCTTTCCTTTAAAACTAATTACTTCTCTATCATTAGTTTCATTTGAGGTAACAGTTGTTTCGCGGTTTTTTACTACATACCCACCGATAACCAAGATGGAAACCTGCTCAGCTAGTCCGTACTCAAATTCAATATTAAAAGACGAGACTGAAGCCGTCCTGTTAAGAGGGTCTGTGATTTCTGTTCTTTCATTATAAGTTGTATTTAGCCCATTATGTATAAAACTTAAACTTAAATTTAGACTTCCGTAATTTGTGTTACCTCTCTCTAATCCTCCAAACGTGCTTGATCCCGCGGTACAACATCCCTGTGCATTTAACGTTGGTATAAAAGAAAAGTAAGAAACAAAGACGAGTAAAATTATTTTAATCAGTTTCATAAGTATTAAGGATTAATTTCTATTCGAATATCTTCCGAAACCTTTGCGCCCTTTGCATCGGATACAGTAACAGTTATTATGTTTGAACCAACACAGCAATATGCAGCAGTGTATCTTACTTCTGATCCGCTTCCGATAATATCTCCGAGAGCAGTAAACCAGGAATATTGTAATTGATCACCATCAACATCTGATGCAGTTACTTCAATAGTTGCTGTTGTACCCACAGTGATAAAAGCAGGATTTACATAAACATCTTCAATTACCGGGGAATTATTTCCATCAAGCGAGGAAATAGTTGATTCTGGTTGAATACACCCGGAAAGGATGTAAGCCGTTACTGAAATGATTGTAAGAAAACTCTTTGACATTTTCTTCCTGTTTTTAAGTTATAATTAATGGAAAGATTCTATTTATTTTTGTCATATACAAGACAATTTTTAACAAATTGTTTGGGTAATTATAAATCACCACCGGGAAATACTTTTTTAAATTATGGCAGGCAAATCAAAACTTTGGTATTTAGAAAACTTTAATCTCTTTAGCAATTTAAAGCAGGATGGTATGATTGAGCTTGATAAAATTGCCCTGGAGAAAGAGGTTGACAAAAATCAACCGATCTACTTTCCAAATGAACCATCTAATTCTATTTTCATGCTTAAAAGCGGAAGAGTAAAAATCAGCAGGTATAGTGAGGACGGGAAAGAAATGATTATGGCATTTATTAATCCCGGTGAAGTTTTCGGTGAGATGGCTCATCTTGGAGAAAGCGAAAGAACTGATATCGCTATTTCTGTGGAACACTCATATATCTGTGCAATAAATAAAAATGATTTTGCACAGTTTATTGAAAACAATCCGGCCTTAAATCTGAAATTAACCAGAATAATTGGATTAAAGTTAAAAAGTTATTCAGAAAGAATTGAAGATCTTGTATTTAAGGATGCAAAACAGAGAGTGGTATCTTTTTTACTTAAACTTGCAAGTGAACATGGAAACAAAATCGGTGATCAAATTTTTGTGAAACGATTTCTTAAACACCAGGACATTGCCGATCTTACCGCCTGCGCACGTCAAACCGTGAACGATGTTCTTACAGATTTAAGAGAGAAAAGTGTTATAGACTTCGACAGAAAAAAGTTGATAATAAATCATCTTGCTCAGCTAAAAGCCTTATTGAAAAAATGATTTGTCATAGATTTGACATTTTTATTAAAAGTTATTGGATAGATTTGAAATAAAAAATGGATCTTACTCTAATAGTAAAAAATAATTGCGATGCCTGCGCAAGAGTAGAAAGAATAATAAAGAATCTTGCAAAAGAAAAAAAAGAAATTTCATTTTCTATTATAAATATCAGAGATTTATCCGCACCCAAAACACCGGTTGTGCCTGCCCTATTTGTTAATCAGGAGCTTTATTCATACGGCGATATAAACGAAGAAAAATTATTAGTTTATCTTAATGAAGAGTATAAAAATGGAGCTTGTAACCGTACTGTTTACAAAGGTAATTAGTGAATGTGAGTAGAATTCTCTGAATTATTATCCCGAGTAGAGTTGAAAGTAAAGTAAACCCCCTTGACCAGACCAATATCTTCTAAATCCTGAACAAATATTTTTGGCTCATCAAACGCCAAGAATACTTTACTGCTGGTAATATCAAATCCGTGTGCATTAGTGAAAAGAATGTATTGGTTTTCCTTAATATTATTTTTCAATAATCTATGAACCAGTATGACATCCTTACCATAAAGCTTAACGAAATTACTTATCTTACTTGATCTCACTTCACCTAAGTGAACAATGAACTTGAGAGTTAATTTTGTAATTGAACTGCAGGCACCGCAATTGCATTTGGTTGAGCTGTCCAGTTCTATTCTTTTTTCGTGAAACTTTCTGAAAATATGTAAAGAAAGTTCCATCAGTTCTTCAAAATTCAAATTATCATTACTTCTGTAAAAAAGAACGGAATCACCTTCAATTTCAGAAACAATAAAGTCGAGGTAATTTGATTTTATTATTTCTTCTAATAAAGCGGCAGTTATATTTTGCCCGTGGTCAATTTCTGTGTCAGTAACAAACTTTGTAAATCCGCTTATGTCAGGTATATATAAGGTAGATTGTGTATTCATATCTTTATTAAACAAAGAGGCTGTCTCTAAAAATGCTTAGTCATCACGTTCCCGACTTTAGTCGGGAGAAGTGATCTCAGCTTTTAATCTAATTCAAAAGATTGCTTCGGTCGTTTCCCACCTTGCTGTCATGCAGGCTGCCTCGCAATGACTATAGTAATGCTTCTGATACGGCCTCTTAAATATAATTGTAATTATTTTAAGTTCTCTCCGAGTTTAGTATTAATTTAACTCTATATAGTGGTTTGAGGAGCCAACTCAGCAGATATTCCTGGCTTATAAATAAGACTTAAGACTGTGCCATAAATTAAATGACCCAACAAACTTGCCAATACCATCATAATTGAACCTGAAAAGAAACCATCGAAGTAACCTCCTCCATTCATAATTGTCATCATAGGCATAACGACTACCTGTGCCATTAACCAGGGAATGAGGGAGAACATTGATCCTGATTTTATTTTGTTTGATGACCCGAATCTTTGAAGAAACAATGCAGCAAAGTTTATTGCCAGTATTATCCCGATCATAAAATGCATTATCCATCCGATGATGATTGGCGCACCAAAAGTTGATGCCAGCATTGATGGGATATTCATCTCTATCCCCATCACAGGAGCCATATATGTGAATAATGTCATAGCTGCGGTACCAATAACACCGGCGATAACAGCCGACTTAAATGAGAAATTGTTTTTCATTTGAACACCTCTTTAATGTGAATTAATTATAAAATCTGGTGTTAATTTACATTGATAGTGGGAGGTAATCTGTCAATTTGAAGACAGATTAAATAATAGAAGTGATGTAGATTTTTCTATAATGAAATGATCATTTTTTTAAGCTTGAACAGATATTAGTTTTATCTATTAGCTTTTCTGCCACCACGTTCGAATCTTTGATCAGGAGCATTACCGCTTATTACGAGATCAGCCATAGCATACATTCTTTCTGCTAATGCTTTTACTCCATCGTGAAGCAGTTTGCTGGTGTTAACATAATTAATATTATTCTCCATATCTTCAGCATTCCATCCTCGTGTATGTGCGACGTATGGAAATTGTGGGAACTGGCAGCCTATCTCTGCAAAAAATCCAAGCATACTACCAGCAACAGCCTGAACATTATCTTGTCCACCCGTAATTATAAATCCTGCAATTTTATTTTTCAACAGATGCTTGCCAGCTATGGTTTCCTGGTTCTGAATGCAGTTCATTCTTTCAACCATCTTATAATAAAGACTGCTGGCAACTCCCCAGCGGATTGGAGTAGTGATTAAAAATGCATCGCCCCAGTGAACAAAAGCTTCATAAACCTGATCAAGTTCATCAGTTGGATCCATTTGAGTAATTGAGCAAGGCCAGGTACAAGCTCTTGCAGATTTTGAATAGTAGCCTTCACAAGCTCTGAAATGAAGATCATTAAGCTTAATTAATTTTGTATCACATCCTTTTTCTTTAGCATGATTGAGCGCCATCTCCAGAAGAAAATCAGAAGTGCTGTAACGAGGATGTTCCTTATTCATAACTGTAGTTGAGATGCCTACAAATCTGACTTGACCCGGTTCTCTTTTTATAGGTCTGGCGAGTGGGTGTGGTTTGTGGGGTTTTTTAGAACGTCTGGTAACTGAATCGAGGTCAACGAACAAATGTCCATCTTCAACTTTCCAATTATATGAAGGAACCCTGTCTTCTTCATAACCAGGTTCGCCCTTTCCTGTTTGAAAATGAAACTTCCAGTAATGCCAGGGACAAACGACATAATCACCATCCAGATTTCCTTCCCCCAGTGGGCCACCTGCGTGATTACACACCCCGGATATTATTCCAAATTTTTCATCTTTATAGATTATTGCCAGAGTAGTCTTATCAATTTTAATACTTGTAACTTTATCCG
>JBATIA010000020.1:0-4892 GCA_049667415.1 Ignavibacteriaceae bacterium | reverse complement strand
CAATTTCATATGAACAAGTCAGAATGACTTTATCGCGGTTCGATTTCGCAATTACCAGTGACGTTTCTTCTGCATGAATTAAGTTGAAAACACGAATAATATCACTTTGCTTCAATCCAATTGAATTATAAAAAATGATAAGGACTTTTGAGTCATTTATGCTTTGTGCTTTAAATAGATCTTCTTTTAGATTATCTAATCTTGGGCCGTTGAAAAAAATGCTGGTAAAGTTGTCAGGGAAAAAATTTTTAGGAATATATTCTTTGTCCTGTTCACTTAATAAAACAACGGGAACAATATTTTCATTAATAGCATTAATTATTTCTATCCAGTTGGATATAAGTAAAGAATTAAGATAAACACTGTATTCTGCCGATAAATTTCGGAATGGTTTTATAACAGTTGGATTTAGTACTGGAGAATCGGCTAGTAGTATTATTGTTTTTTTATTCATCGATTAAAGATTACCCTTAAACTTTATAATTAAATTATTTCGAATTGGAATAATCTTGTAACTTCCAGGATTATTCCTTCAGCCAATTAATAATTTCTTTAAATGAAAGTTTATTACCATAGGAGAGTATTCCGATCCTGAAAATCTTTGCACTTATTTTAGTTACAATAAGAATTGATAAAATAAGTATCAATATAGTCAATACTATTTCCAAAGTTGATACATTCTGTACGTTTAAACGAAGCACCATTACTGTTGGTATAGTAAGTGGTATGTAAGAAAAAATTTTTGTTACAATAAAATCCGGGTTTTGAATAACCGGCATAGCAATTACAACAGGAAGCATTAAGATTAAGCTAAGATAAGTTGTAATTTGTTGTGCTTGTTGCTCGGTAGTTACTGTAGATCCAATTCCCACAAAAAGAGTAGTGTAAAACAGGAAACCCAGAATAAAATAAATTAGCATAGGTAATACATTCTTAAAGGCGGTTATAGGAACTAATGCACTGCCAGCTAAACCCAGACCAATGATAGCCCAAATAGCTATTTGAGTTAGACCAAGTAAGCTTAGGCCTATTACTTTACCTGCTAAGAGTTCGTCAGGAGTACTGCTAGAAACAAGTAATTCAATTAAGCGACTTGATTTTTCTTCAATCATACTTCTTACAAGTAGTTGTCCGGAATATATGACCATCATCATCAGTAGAAGTATAAAAACTATCGATAAAAAAAATGTCGTCAAAAAATCTGATTCAGATACCCTTCCTTCTTCCTCAATTTTGTACTGCTGAACAATAGTCCTGTCCTGAATTTGAGATATAATGTTACTTCTAATTCCTTCACTTTCAAGTATTCTTTCTACACGTGCTGAGTTAAGAGTTTCTTCTAAACGAGTAACTATTTCAGCATTCCTGAATACATCACTTCGGTATTCGGCTAAAATTGAATCTTTTGATCTGGGTTGAATAATCAAATAGCCTTCAAGTAAGTTTTTTAATACTTTTCTGTCGCCTTCTTTTTTCATTTCTTCAAGGTTCTGGTTATTCTGTGTTAAGTTTATCAGCACATATTTATTCTGCCCATCAGGAAGAAAATACAGTTGGAGTCCTTCTTCAATCTTTTGAAAATACTCACCTGTTTTATCAATAATTCCTAACACTTGAACGTTGTTAGAGTCCTGCCTGAATAAAATTGAAGGCAGGACTGAGAACGAAATTATTAAAAGAGGAGTAATTATTAGGGATATAATAAATGTTTTAGTTTTTACTTTTTCCAGATATTCCCACCTGGCAATAGCCATTATTTTCTTCATCATCTTGTTACACTTTCCTTAATCAAGTCAATAAAAATTTTGTTTAAGGTAGGTTCAATAATTGAAAAATGATGTACCTCAATTTTTTCAATTAATTTTTTAAGGAACTCTGAAGGATTGACATTGCCCTTTAATTGTACATCAGTGTAATTGCTATAGCTGTCGAATTTCAAAATTTCAGGAAAATCCTTTAAGTGATTTCCGTTACCTGCAAAACCTAGCCTAATATTATTTCCTCCAAATCTCTTCTTTATTTCAGCTAGCTTTCCAATGCATACCTCTTTGCCATTGTTTATAAGTAAAATTTCCTCACATAATTTTTCAGCAAGATCCATTTGATGGGTAGAGAGTATTATAGTTTTTCCTTCGGAGAGAAATGAAAGTATCAAATCTTTAACTTCTTGTTGATTTATTGGATCGAATCCTGTAAAGGGTTCATCAAGTATTAAAAGGCGCGGGTTGTGAATTATTGCTGCAATAAGCTGTACTTTTTGTTGATTACCTTTTGAAAGTTGCTCTATTCTTTTATCTCTTAAATTTGAAATATTAAGTTTGTTTAGCCATATATCTGCAAGCTGACTGGCATCCTTTCTTTTTACCATTTTTAAGGAGGCAAAATAGACCAACACATCTATTACTTTACTTCGCCTATATAGACCCCTTTCCTCAGGCAAATAACCGATGATGTTATAATACTCATAAGTGATTGGTTTTCCATCAAAAATTATTTCACCTGAAGAAGGTTTTATAATATTGAGTATTGTTCTGATGGTCGTGGTTTTTCCTGCACCATTAGGTCCGAGTAATCCAAAAATATTCCCGGATTTAACAGTGAATGAGAGGTCATTAACCGCTACAGTAGTATTAAATTTTTTAACAAGGTTATTAACAGCCAACATTTGTAGTTTAGACAAAAATTACTTTAAGATTAAGGGTTAAAATAACAAATAAAGCTAAACATGTTATTTTCAAATAGAGCCTACTGATTCTGTTGATTAATACTGTCGATTCGTTTTTATTAGACCATAATTTTCCTCTCTAAAAAATGGGTACATATACCAATTTAAAGTGGAAGGAAGTGCTATTCTTTTGCTTGTTTATCTTTTACTCAATGAATATATTTGTAGCCATTTTTTATTTGATTTCATTCGAAAATGATTAAAATTAAGGTATCAAACCTTTCAAATGGTTACTATGATTATGAATTTGAAGGGAAAACAAGTGAAATTGAGGTTTCTGATCCGTATATAGGTGATTTTAAGACTAAAGTTGGTTTTACAAAATTTGACAATCAGATAATACTTGATGCCGCAACTAGCATTGTTGCAAATTTAACGTGTGACCGTTGTAACAAAGAATTTCATTCCATAATAACGAGCAATTATCGAATGATTTATTTGTTTACACAGAAGATTGAGAATTCTGAGAATGAAAAAATGGATGTAGTTTATATGCATCCGGAAACAGATAAAATTGACTTAACCGAAGATATTAGAGATTATGCACTATTAGCAGTACCGATGAAAAAATTATGTTCTGAAAACTGCAGAGGACTTTGCCCTAATTGTGGCATAAATCTAAATGATAATAAGTGTGATTGTAAAGAAGAGAAAATGGATCCGCGCTGGGAACCATTGCTAAAATTGAAATTAAAGAATAAGTTAAATTAATAGCGGATATAGAAATGCCAAATCCTAAACGTAGAATGTCTAAGAGCAGACGGGATAAAAGAAGAACACATTATAAAGCTTCCGTACCTTCCATGGGTGTTTGCTCAAATTGTGGTGAAATTAAATTAACACATCGCGCTTGTCCGTCATGCGGCTATTATAGCGGGCGCTCGATGTTCATACCTAAAAGCTGAGACTTCAACATTAATTAAATGAATGACTCTGGCAACAACCCTTCACGATGCAGAATCGTGGTTGATGCGATGGGTGGAGATTTTGCTCCGGCAAATGCTGTGCTTGGAGCCCTAGAAGCTTATTATGAAAATAAGAGTTTCGATCTTTTCCTTGTCGGAAGGAAAAAACAAATTGAAGAAGTTTTAACTGCAAACAAGCTATCCCTACACAATGAGTCCATCATCAATGCTGATGAAGTTATTGAAATGAAAGATAGCCCTGCAGCCTCACTGAAAATAAAACCAAATTCTTCAATTGTAATTGGAGCTCAGCTTGTGCGTGATAAAAAAGCTGATGCTTTTGTAAGTGCTGGCAACACAGGTGCGATGATGACCGCCTCAACATTAATTATTGGTAGAATACCTGGATTGGGTCGTCCCACGATTGGTGCTGAGATGCCAAATGTGAATGGAATTTGTTATCTTTATGATGTTGGTGCGAGCAAAGATTCGAAGCCAACTCATTTATTTGAATATGCTGTAATGGGAACTATCTTTGCTAAAGTGATGGGAGGTGTTCCAAATCCGAAAGTTGGCGTTTTGAGTATGGGTGAGGAAGATGGAAAGGGAAATGATGTGTCAGAAGCTGCAGGTAAATTACTCAGGGAATCGAATCTTAATTTTATTGGAAATGTTGAAGGGAGAGATATACTTGCAGGTAATGTAGATGTTGTTGTTTGCGATGGTTTCGTTGGCAATATAATTCTCAAGTTCGGTGAGTCTGTTCCCAAATTATTAAAACATCTTTTAACAAAGACTGCCGAAAGTAATTTTATTGATAAAATTTTAATTGGACTTTCTAAAAACGCTTTAAAGAAGTCGCTTAAAAGTCTTGATTACCAGGAATATGGTGGTGTACCTTTGCTTGGAGTAAATGGAATAAGCATAATTGGTCATGGTTCAAGTAGTATTCTCGCAATTAAAAATATGGTATTAAGAGCAAATGAAATGCATAAAAAGAATTTGCTCAGCAAAATGATAAAAGCTCTTTCTGAATATTCAGTGTAAAATAATTACGGAATAAAATGTCTCAGGAAAAAAAATATAACGCAATCATTACAGCATTGGGAATGTACTTCCCTGAAAAAATTTATGATAATAAATACTTTGAGTCGATTGTTGATACTAACGATGAGTGGATATTGACAAGAACCGGAATTAGAGAACGAAGAATTCTGGAAAAAGGAGGAACAAGTGTTCTTGCTACTAACGCCGCCCTGAAT
>JBATIA010000019.1:0-1808 GCA_049667415.1 Ignavibacteriaceae bacterium | reverse complement strand
GATTCCAGAAATGATCCTCAAGGGCAGAATTTAGATATTTATGCTCAGCGAATAAATGCAAGTGGAACTGTTTTGTGGGCCATAAATGGTGTAGCCGTGTGCACTGCCACATTAAAACAGAATCTTCCAATCATTATTAATGATGGAAATGGTGGAACGATTAGTACATGGCAAGACATAAGAAACTTAACTACCGGAGGCTATGATATTTTTGCTCAACGTGTAAACTCTGACGGAACACTTGGAGGTGTAACTGATGTAAATGAAAATGTAAGTTTACAACCTTCAGAATTTTCTTTATACCAGAACTACCCCAATCCATTTAATCCTTCAACGACAATTTCTTTTTCAATTCCAAACGAAAGTTTCGTTTCCCTCAAAGTTTTTAACTCTTTGGGTGAAGAAGTTTCAGAATTGGTAAATGAAACAAAACCGATGGGTAATTACTCAGTTAGTTTTGAAGCAAGTGAATTAACGAGTGGAGTCTACTTTTATCAATTAAGAGCAGGTAATTCTTCGACAGGCTCAGGACAAGGTTTTGTTGAAACAAAAAAGATGATTCTCCTGCGCTAACGCTTCGTCGGATCGGAGGACAGGTGTTAATTAAATAATGAATATCGAAACACAACAGATTAATAATTATTAGGAAATAAAATGAACAGACAGTTACAAAATCAAAAAACGAGCTTAAAACTTTTTTTGAGCTTGATTGTAGTAGTACTATCAATCTTTAATACATATGCTCAGCAACCAGAGTTGATATGGTTTGGTACTTTTGGTGGTATTAGAAGTGATGCACGTGCAGTTTCATCAGATGGATCTGTTGTGGTAGGTGCTGCTGAGGATTCAAATGGCCAACCGCGTGCATTCAGATGGACGCTAGCAACCGGAATTCAGGATCTCGGAACTCTGGGCGGAGAGCGGAGTGAAGCTACTGATGTTTCAGCTGATGGTTCAGTTATTGTCGGCTGGGCATATGATAATATTGGTGTCACCAAAGCTTTTAAATGGACCGCTGCAACAGGTATGCAGGATTTAGGTGCCGGTGATTTTAGTAAAGCCTCTGCTGTGTCTGCTGATGGATCAGTGATCACTGTAAATGTTAATCAAACAGCATATAGGTGGACGCAGTCAGGCGGTCTACAAGACCTTGGCAATCTCGGGGGAGATTGGACTGATGCAAGTGATATTTCTGCCAATGGTTCAGTTATTACAGGATTCTCGCGTAACAGTGCTACTGATCCTTATGCATTTCGCTGGACTGAAGGAGTAGGTATGGAACAGATAGGTACCTTCTACAGCTTTGGCGGAGGTATTTCAGATGATGGAAATACAATTACAGGGTTTGAAACGGGCAGTGCAGGTTTATATCGCGCGTTTAAGTGGACACAAAGTGGCGGTTTTACTTTTAACATTGCAGGCAATTTCAGTCAGGGATTTGCTGTTTCAGGAAACGGAAGCATTATTGTTGGAGATTATGGTGATGGTGCCTTCCGCTTGTCAGATGCTGGAGGACTGGAGGCACTCAACCAGGTCTATTCAAATCTGCTTACCTCCGGTTCCGATTTATACTTAGCTCTTGGAATATCTCCAAATGGTTTATTTATAGTTGGTCAGGGTACCAATGGAACAACTTCACAAGATGAAGGCTACTTATTGGCTACATATGGCACCAATTTAATAATTACAACACTTACTACAGATGTAACTGCCGGAAGTCAAACCCTTGAAGTATCAAGTCTTACTGGTTTTAATATTGGCGATAATATCAAAATTAATCCTGGTGGAGTGAATGAAGAAGATAATGT
>JBATIA010000018.1:0-4104 GCA_049667415.1 Ignavibacteriaceae bacterium | reverse complement strand
GTGTTGCAGGGTTTTCATCATAACCCCAAATGTTATTAAGAAGCTCGTCCCGACTTACGGTCTGGTTTCTTTTCTTCCAGAGATAATGAAGTATTTCAAATTCTTTGTGGGACATCTGTACAGGAATTCCCTCTTCATATGCCTGGTAACCTGTAAAATGAACAGTCAGCTTCCCGATTACAGCTTCAGAAACATTTGTGTTTATAGAAGTCTCACCTCGTCTTAAAACAGCTTTCACTCTTGCAAGCAATTCTCTAAGGCTAAAAGGTTTTGTAACGTAATCGTCAGCACCTAATTCCAATCCGAGGACTTTATCAATCTCTTCACCTTTTGCAGTGAGAAGAATAACCGGAGTTTGCACACCTTCTTTACGTATCGTTTTGCACACTTCAAAACCCGACATCTTCGGCATCATCACATCAAGAATGATAAGGTTGTACTGATTCTCGCGAATCATCTTCAAACCTTTCTCGCCATCTTCAGCAATACTAACCTCATAACCCTCAAACTCGAGATTGTCACGTAAACCCATTCGCATATTTGGTTCGTCTTCGACGATTAGAATTTTGGTCATAGTTTATCTCAATAAAAATGTTTAATACTTGAAATAATTCTAACTGTCATTCCTGCGAAAGCAGGATTCCAAATACTAGCAATTAGACAAAGTAAATAATGGATTTCCACTTTCGTGGGAATGACAACATTTTAACAATTAACCCTTGATCAACGGCAGCAACAACCTAAACTTACTTCCTTTATTAACTTCACTGCTTAACTCAATCTTTCCTTTATGAGCATCTACAATATGCTTCACAATACTCAAACCTATTCCAGATCCTTTTACGTTATGAACATTGCCTGAACTCACTCTGAAAAATTTTTCAAACACTTTATTCTGATCTTTTTCAGGGATTCCAATTCCTTTATCCTCGACTTCAACATAAGCATTATTGTTTTCCATTCCCGTACGAATTATTATTTCTTTGTTAGTATTGCTGTATTTAACTGCGTTATCAACAAGATTAACTACCGCTTCAGAAATTGCTTCTTCATCAATTTTAATAATCGGGATGGATTCATCTTTAATAATATTAAATGTAAATCCTTTCTGCTCGAGATGAAATTTGTAGGAACGGTAAACATTTTCAGCAACATCATTCAGATAGCTTTCAACGAAATTAAAATGTCTTTTCCCTGCTTCCATTTTAGAAAAGTTTAATATGGAATTAACAATCTTACTCAGCCTGTTCGCTTCCTGGCTGATGATTGAATAATATTCTTTTTTCTTCTCTTCAGTTTTTATCCTGTCCATTTCAAGTGTTTCGGAAAACATACTGATCAGCGAAAGCGGAGTTCGCAGCTCGTGAGAAACATTTGATACGAAATCAGATTTTATCTGTGCAAGCTCAACTTCCTTTTTAATATTCCTATAAACTATCCAAACGCCAAGAATTAAAACAACCGTAAGCAAACCGATGAGTAAAATATTTGTGAGCGCTCTCTGCTGAACGAGGTCTTTAATAGTCTTTCCAAGAAGTGAAATCCCTATTTTATAATCAGGAAAAATCCATAACGATTTAGATTGCTGAACTTCTCTCACCTTAAAATCTCTTGAAGAATTAAACTGAAAATTTTCTGCAGGATTAAATACAGAAATCAAAAACTCCTGCTGAGCAACTTCCTGCAATTTGGGAGATAAGATTCTGTATGTAAATTCTTTGGGATCAATAACCATCCCGGTTATTCTTTTTACACCAACCGGAGTTTCCTCAATAAATATAAGAATGGAACCTCCTTCTGTGGTATCGGTATTGATGGGCTCAAGTTTCCTATAACCAGCCTGCTTGTATGTGAAAAGTCTTTTAATTAGTCCCTGATTTTTTACAAGTAGGCTATTTATTTGAGAATCGAATTGAGATTGGTCTACGGAGATATACTTATTCTTTTCATTCCAGCCAAGAAGAGTAATATGATTATCATTAACACTATCAGCTATAAAAATCATATATAAAGAGGGGAACTGGTTATAAAAGCTGTCAACGGTTCCGGGAATTTCTTCCTCATTTAATTTATCAATTTCATCGAGAAACATATCTATCCTGCTTGCCCAGCTGCTTACCACATCTTCAGAATACTGGTTAACTGAATAAAGAATTGCATCGAGCTGGTTGGAATAAATTCTTCCGATCACTTCTTCATTCTGGTTGAGGGAAATCATTTCATTAATAGTAAGAAATGCTGCGGGAAGCAGGATTAAAATGATGAGAACGATTACGATTCTTTTTACTGTTTTGTTCATCAAACAAGTATATTTTATTTTTTCAACAAGCTAACATCAACCAAACATTTTTTAATTCGCTCAAATGTTTTTTGAATGTTATTATCCAAACCAATTGATATTCTGACCAATCCTTCACTTAAACCCATTTTTTGTTGCTCTTCTTTTGGGATTTCAGAAGATGTACTGTGTCCGGGTGAACTAAATAAAGTTTTAAAGTAACCAAGACTAACAGCCAGGTAACCAACTTTTTCCTCCTGCATTTTATTCATAAGAGCATCAGCGGTTTTTTCATCACCGGCATCTATTGCAAGCATTCCACCGTAACCAAATCCTTCATTCATCAGTTCTTTTATTAATGTAAAACCATTGTGTGATTTTAAACCTGGATAGTAAACTTTAAGTCCGAGTCTTTCAAAATTTTCTGCAAGATATAGAGCGTTGGCACTATGCTTCTCAATTCTTATGTGAAGTGAATGAAGGTTTTTAAGAATACTTGCTGCTCTGTGGCTGTCGAGAACCGGACCTAACAACATTGCTGTCCCGGAATTTATATCCATCATCTGATTAATGAACTCTCTGCTGCTGCAAACACAACCCGCTACGCAATCGCTTGTTCCGTTAATGAATTTTGTTAAACTGTGGATCACAATGTGGGCACCAAGATGAATTGGACTGATAATTATCGGACTGAAGGTGTTATCAACCATCAACTTTATGTTGTGAGCGTTTGCAAGTTCACTTAGTTTTGGAATATCTGCAATTTCCAGTAAAGGATTACTCACCGATTCACAATAAATAATTTTTGTCTTTTTTGTTATTGCTTTTTTTACCGCATCCAGATCCTGTGTATTAATAAACTTTACATTTATTCCGTACCGTGGGAGAAGGTTTTTGAACAAAGCATAAGTCCCGCCATAAATAGTGCGGCCTGAAATTATTTCGTCACCTGAATTACAAACTTGTAAAATTGAACAAGCAATTGCAGACATACCAGAACTTGTAACAATTGCGGCTTCGCTGTCCTCTAATCTTGAAAGAGCATCCGCCAGATATTTGTTTGTGGGATTCCAATGACGTGAGTACAAAAAACATCCCTCAACTTCGTGGTCAAATAGTTCTTTCATTTTTTTGGGACTTAAAAAAGTATATGTCGATGAGTCGGTTATCGAAGGATTGACATCTCCGTATTCTCCAAAAACAAGATAGTCCTGAACTTCAGTACTTGGATCGAAGTGGTGCATAATTAATCTCCTTATATATTTGCTTTGTAAAAATAAATAAATGATTTTTCAAATAAGCTTTTTAAATATTTGGAATGAAAATGAACGAAAAGCAATTAGCTGCAGAGTACTCAGTTGATCATATAGAAGATGGTATGATAATCGGATTAGGGACAGGTTCCACTGTTGCATTTATGCTCAACAAATTATCCCAGCGAGTTAAAAAAGGAATGAAAATCACCGGAGTATCAACTTCAGCGGCTACAACAAAACTGGCAACCTCCCTGGGTATTAAGATTTCAAAACTCAGTGAGATAGCTGAAATTGATCTTACAATTGATGGTGCCGATGAAGTTGATGAAAATTTGGATGGAATAAAAGGTGGTGGCGGAGCCTTACTTTATGAAAAAATTATAGCGTCAATATCAAAGCAAAACATCTGGATAGTTGATTCAACAAAACTGGTAAAGACTCTTGGTAAATTTCCATTACCGGTTGAAGTAGTGCAGTTTGGAAGCAACCATCTTTTAAATGAATTTGAGAAAAAGGGCTATAAACCAGCCTTTCGCAATGATGGGAATAACCGTTTTATTACCGATAATA
>JBATIA010000017.1:0-6713 GCA_049667415.1 Ignavibacteriaceae bacterium | reverse complement strand
TCATTATGCTGCACTGCGCTTGGTGGATTATCTATAACTAAGACTTCTAAGGAGATTGAGAAAAGATTAGCGTAACTCGTGTCATATAAATATAGCTTTTTCCCTAATACTTAGAATAGCTGATGCCCTTTGTTGCTCGTTATTACGCACGAGTATATGAACCCATTGTAATAATATAAATTATAGCTCGAAATCATAGGTTACTTGTTTACTTATTATCTCAAGATTTTTTATACTGTCATTTCTTCAAATAAGTTTAATCCAGGTTGTTCCAAGGTCAATATTTTAACATTTTCCCTTAAATAACTATTATTTAACGAAATTTTTACGTTTATGTTATAAAAGTTGTAAAAAACTGGATTAAAACCACTAATGAGTATGGCATATAAATTGAAAAATTGGATGCTAATTATTTTAGCTGGTTGAGTTTTATCTGTTAAATAATATTAAAAATTTCTATTAAATCATTAAATGGTAGTTATTATGAAAAAGTATATTTCCAATCAATTCGTATGTTTTTTGACCTTCATTTTTATTCTCTTCACTTCAAATTCTTTATCACAGTTCAACGATTATTCTCTTAAGCTAGGACTAAGTGCAAATGGTCTGTTGACTGATACTGAGTTTGATAAAGAGAACAGACCTTCCGACCCCAAGTATAAATTTTCTGGTTTAGGTAGACTTTTCTTAAGATTTGAATTTTTTACACCAGTAATAGAAACAGAAGTTGGCGGTGGTTTTGGAAGGCTTGCTGGTTTGGATCCAGAAAATAATAATTGGTGGACCTACCTTATTCCCTTGGATTTTAGACTAATAGTAAGTCCTTTTGAAATGGATGTTTGGGATCCATATATATATGGTGGTGTAGGTGGATTGTACTTTAATAATGATAAAGCCCCAACCAATGTACCTGCTGATAAATTGCCTGAATCTAAGGACGGCTGGACAAGTGTTTTCCCGATTGGTGCAGGATTCGGCGTAGCTCTGTCGGATGCTCTTACATTGGATTTCTCAGGTGGTTATACTTTTACTGGTTCTGATGATTTGAATGGTTGGAATAACCGAAACGATGGCGGCAAATACGATGGCTATTATAACTTTGGTATAGGATTAATCTTTGTAAATGGCAGTGGTGCATCAGATACAGATGGTGACGGATTAACAAAAAAAGAAGAGAAAGAACTCGGGACAGATCCGGGTAATCCAGATAGTGATGGTGATGGTTTGAAAGATGGTGAAGAAGTTAATACTTACTTTACTGATCCTCTAAATCCTGATACAGATGGTGATTCACTTAATGACGGTAATGAGGTGCGTAAATATAAAACCGATCCGGTTAAAGCAGATACAGATAGTGATGAACTAAATGATAATGATGAAATAGCTACTTATAAAACTGATCCCCTGAATAAGGACACTGATGGTGATAAGCTTTATGATGGCAGCGAAGTGGTGTATTACAAAACTGATCCGCTAAAAGAAGATACGGATAGTGATACTATATCTGATGGGGATGAGGTGAATTTACACAAAACAGATCCATTGAAAGCTGATACGGACGGTGATGGACTTAAAGAGGGCGAAGAATTGAATATGTACAGAACCGATCCTTTGAATCCTGATACTGATGGTGGAACTGTTGATGACTTTACAGAAGTTAAAAGAGGAACCAACCCGCTTAATCCTGAGGATGATGTAGTAAAGATTGATGCTCCAATTGTTCTTGAAGGAATAACTTTTGAAACCGGAAAATCTGATATAACTCCTGAATCAGAAGTGGTTCTTCAGGGTGCACTAAAAACAATGCAAACTTATTCTGATATAATTGTTGAAATAAGCGGTCATACCGATGATGTTGGTAGTGCAGCCAGTAACCAGGCATTATCTCAGAGAAGAGCTGATGCTGTAAGGATCTGGTTAATAACTAAGGGTATTGATCCTGATAGAATAATTTCGAAAGGTTATGGCGAGGAATGGCCCAGAGTTCCTAACACAACTCCAGACGGAAGACGCCTAAACAGAAGGATAGAATTTAAACGAATAAGATAGGAGAAGTTGTAGCGAAAAGAAGCCCCTTCAAAAAAAATGGAGGGGCTTTTTTTTCGAATACTCTTGGAGTAATTCTTAATCACAAATTTAGAAAGTCTTTTTTTTTACCGTTACCTTTTCAATCTTTTTCATATTAACTTCTACACCAATTCCTGGTTCAGTTGGAACATCCATCGTCCCATCTTTGTTAACTGTAAATTCCGGTTCAACAATGTCTTCCTTATAGTATCTTTTACTTGCTGAAATATCTCCCGGCAAAGTAAAGTTTGGAAGGGAGGCCAATGCAACATTGCCAGCACGACCAATTCCTGATTCAAGCATTCCACCACACCAAACTGGAATATTTTTAGAAGCACAGTAATTGTGAATCAATTTTGATTCAGTAAATCCACCAACTCTTCCCGGTTTAATATTAATTACTCTGCAGCTGTCTAATTCAATTGCAGCTCGTGTATCATCCAGTGAATGAATGCTTTCATCAAGACAAATTGGAGTTTTCAATTCCCGCTGAAGTTTCGAATGATCATAAATATCTTCATATCCCAATGGTTGTTCGATTAATAAAAGATTAAATTTATCCATTGCTTTGAAGAGATCGATATGTTTTAATTCGTATGCTGAATTAGCATCAACCTGCAAAAGAATATCCGGGAATTCTTTTCTCAATGCTTTAACGTACTGAATATCATTCCCCGGAGAAATTTTTATTTTTATTCTTTTATAACCTTCATTCAAATAACCACCTACTTTTTTAATTAATTCTGATTCAGAATTCTGAATTCCAATGCTCACACCGACATCAACTTTATCTCTTGTTCCTCCAAACATTTTTGAGAGTGAAATATTTTTAGCTTTTGAAAATAAGTCCGACAATGCAGCTTCAAGTCCTGCTTTTGCCATTCTATGTCCACGAACACGACTATTTAGTTGAATGGCTTCATCAATTGAAGTAATATCTTTTCCTAAGATTGATGGAATTAAAAAATCCTGAAGTATGTGCCAGGCGGTCTGAACTGTTTCGTAGGAATAAAATGGAGTTGCTTCTGCAACACACTCCCCCCAACCAGTAATTCCTTCTGCATCAATTCTCACCATAATATGCTCTTCATCGTACTCAGTCCCCATAGAAGTAGTGAAAGGTGAAACTAATTCCATTTTAGTGTGGTAAAGTTCAATTCTTTCAATTTTCATTTTATTTCTTTGGTAATTAATATTTTAATGCGAAAATTTTGGATTATTCCTTGTAAAAGTACGATTAAAAAGTTAAGTTTTTTAACCGTTTTTAAAGAATTTTGAAGAAAATTAAGGATTGGAGCAACCCGAATGTCAGATAAATTAATAGAATGCGTCCCGAACTTTTCTGAGGGACAGCGACCTGAAATTATCAAACTAATAACTGATGAAATTGAAAAAGTGGAAGGTGCTCGTTTGCTTGATGTCGATCCTGGATACGATATGAACCGCACAGTTGTAACATTTATTGGAACACCCGAAGCAGTTAAAGTTGCCGCATTCAACGCAATAAAAAAAGCTTCTGATCTAATTGATATGAGCAAGCACAAAGGTTCGCATCCAAGAATGGGAGCAACTGATGTCTGTCCTTTTGTGCCTGTAAGCGGTATTACAACTGAAGAATGCATCGAGCTTTCTAAAGAAGTCGCTAAGAGAGTTGGGGAAGAATTAAATATTCCTGTTTATCTCTATGAAAAATCAGCTACAAGACCTGAAAGGGAAAATCTTGCAAAAGTCCGTCAAGGAGAATACGAAGCACTTGAAGAAAAATTGAAGAAGCCTGAATGGAAACCTGACTTCGGATCGGCTGAATTCAATGCAAAATCTGGTGCAACAGTAATCGGAGTTAGAGAATTTCTTATTGCTTATAATATTAATCTTAATACTCGCGAGCTGTTGCATGCCACAGATATAGCATTCGAGTTAAGAGAGAAGGGAAGATCGGCAAGAGCACTGAATGACACACCATTCTATTATAAATCAACAGAGATTTTAAAATATGATAAAGGAAATTATCCTTGTGGAAATGAGGACCAGTTTGTTGGAAAGAATATTGATGAAACAATCAAACACTGCAAAGAAGTACATAACTATGACCTCGTCGAATTACTTGAGTTGAACGGGATAGATATGAAAAAGCCGGAAGGACAATCAGTTAAAGTTCCGGGAAAATTCAAGCATTGCAAAGCTATTGGATGGATGGTTCCTAAATACGATAGAGCACAAATTTCAATCAACTTGACGAATTACAAAGTCACTTCTATGCATCACGTGCTTGAAGAAACAAGAAGACTTGCGATAGAAAGAGGACTAGTAGTTACGGGAAGTGAAGTTGTTGGAATGGTTCCTTTTCCTGCTTTACTTGAATCAGGGAAATTTTATTTGAAAAATCAACATCGCTCAATTGGTGTTCCTGTAAATGATATTTTGAATACTGCAGTTCAGTCACTTGGTTTAAATGATGTATCAAAATTTAAAATTGAAGAAAGAGTTTTAGGACTTCCAAAGAATTTGGAGAATGCTTTAGTTGAATTGAAGCTAAATGATTTTGTTGATGAAGTCTCACGAGAATCTCCTGCTCCGGGTGGAGGATCAATTGCTGCATTGGCAGGCGCTTTGGGCGCATCGCTATCTTCTATGGTGAGCAATTTAACAGCAAACAAGCGCAGCAGCGAGGATGTTGATGCTGTTTTAAATAAAGCGGCTGAAGAATGTCAGGAAATTAAAAATGAACTCGTAAAAGCCATTGATGAAGACACTAATGCTTTTAATGCATATATGAATGCAAGACGGCTTCCAAATAAAACTACTGAAGAAAAGAAAGCCCGTGAAGATGCAATGCAAGTGGGATTAAAGCAGGCAGTAATGGTTCCTTTAAATACTGCAAAGCAAAGTTATCGTGCAATTGAAATTGCTGAAGTTGTTGCAAAGAACGGTAATCCCAATTCAATAACCGATGTTGGTGTTGGTGCACAAAGTGCTTACACAGGTGTGCTTGGTGGAATCTTCAATGTGCTAATAAACCTTAAAGATATAAAGGATAAAAAGTTTGTCGAGGAAATGAGAACTACTTGTGTTGAGTTGAAAGGTAAGTCGCAGAAAAAATTGAGTGACGTATTGGGTTTTGTTGAATCAAAATTATAGTTATTTGACTTGAATTGTCATCACGAGTCCCGACATTGTCGGGACGAAGTGATCTTTACATTAAGCTTGAGATTGCTTCGTCATGATAAATCAAGACTCGCAATGACCGTGTACTCTTTACTCCTCGCTCTCAACTTCATATTTAACGATTTCGTATCCTTTATAAGTTTCATAAGCCGCATAAATTACTCCGAATAAGACCGAAACCATTCCAAATAAGAAAAGAGTAGTAATAAAACTATTGAGACGGGTAATATCGAACAGGTAACCAAAACCAATAAGAAGAGAAGTGATGACAAAAAGTGCAACTGCAATTGTGTAAGAAAGAACGGCATTCCGGACTAGCTTAACTCTCAGAGTAAGCTGCTCTAGTTGTTTGCTAATGCTTTCAATCCGTACATTTTCTCTCGAACTGAATTCAGGTTCATCGATCTTTCGCAGAACTCTTCGTCTTTCCTCGTTTAATAAACGAATTCTGTTAACGACTAAGGAATATTTGTTATTCATTCCAAGAAGAAGAAGTCCGCAAGCCGAGATCATTAATCCCGGTGCAAGCATTAGTTGTATTATTTGAACGATAGAGGATATGTCTGGCATAAAATATTAAATTGTTTACGCTAAATATATGGAAAGGAGAGGGAAGATTTTAAGATTGTCAATGCGATCCCGACTTCAGTCGGGAGAAGCAATCTCGATTAACATCACTTCGTCCCGATGAATCGGGACTCGCAATGACGGACAATTTAAAAAAGCCCTCCCCTTGGGGGAGGGTTTGGGTGGGGCTACTCATAAATCTCATAATAAGTATTATCATAATAAAACCTTACATTCTGCCCGAGTGCAAGGAACTGTGCTGTTTCAGGTTTCGCCTTTAATAGATTGAAGTACTCATCAGAATTAAACTGAATCCGTTTTTGGTTTTTCACTTTTTGATTTTGTAACTCCGAATCAACCCAGAACTTACCACTTTGGTAAACAGCTCGTCCTTGAATATTTCTTACTTGCTGCGTAAGGTTCATTTTATTTCCTTGACTATCCTTATAATTCATTCTGCCAGAACCCTGTTTGGTCTCACCGTAATTACCTGCCTGGAATAAGCTTTGTAACTCTTCGCTTGCAGTTACGCTTCTGTCACCGCTTTTCTGTTTCATCGCATCAAAATCACCTTCAAATTCTCTTCTCAATTCGGGTGCTGGTGGGAGAATCTGGAAATGATTTACTAATTCATGTCTTCTAATTCTAATTTCTTCATCCTCCATAATTAAATAGCTTGTGTAAGGAGTAACGATTCCGTGTTCACGTGCAAGTTGAGTGATTTCGTCGACCAATTCTTTGTCTTCACCATTCAATCTAATCTGATCCAATAAATAACCAATTCTTCTTGAAGCCCACAAAGGTGGAATGAAATCATATTCGTTGTTATCGTTGCTGAAATCAGCTTTTAAATAAAATGTTTTTCGTTCACCTTTTATTGTTCCGTTTAATGTAATCTCTGAACTTCCGCTTCC
>JBATIA010000016.1:0-4823 GCA_049667415.1 Ignavibacteriaceae bacterium | reverse complement strand
TTCTTCGCGTGTCCATGTAAGTTTAACTGGTTTTTCAATTGCTTTAGAAATCTCAGCAGCTTCAACAGCAAAATCACTAACTAATCTTCTGCCGAATCCACCTCCCATTAAAGTAACATGAACTGTTACATCATCTTCACTAATGCTAAGTGCTTTGGCAACTTCACTCCTTACATTCTGCGGATTTTGCGATGGTGCCCACAGTTCAGCTTTTCCATTTTCGAACTTAGTAACACAATTCATCGGTTCCATTGGTGCATGAGCAAGAAATGGAACTTCATAAACTGCATCTATTATTTTTTCTCCGTTATTTTTTTTATTTGTATCTCCGTTGCTTTCAAATTCATATCCATCTGTTTTTGATTTTTTTACCAACTCATTATGAATATCCTCTGAATTAATTTTTGCATTCTGTCCCAAATCCCATTGAATATTAAGAGCATCTCTTCCATTAATAGCACGCCACGTTGAATCGGCGACTACTGCTACACCACTCGAGATTTGCACAACATTTAGTACACCAGGAAAAGTCTCTGCTTTTACTGCATCATAATTTTTTACACTTCCACCAAAAGAAGCACAGCGACTAACAGCCGCAAAATACATTCCCGGAATGACTACATCAATTCCGAATATGGCTTTACCATAAATTTTATCTGGCGTATCAACACGATGAATACGCTTACCAATAAGCTTATAGTTTTTTGGATCCTTAAGTTTAACATCTGTTGGAATTGCAAGCTTTGATGCCTCTTCAACCAGGTCACCATAGTTTATTTTTTCTTTATTTAGTTTATTAACGATAAAACCTTTTTCAGCATAACAATTATCAGCCGAGACATTCCATCGAGCTGCGGCTGCGGTTATTAGCATTATTCGCGCTGTTGCACCGGCAACTCTGAGTGGTTCCCAATTTCTCCTGATGCTCGTGCTTCCTCCGGTAGCCTGGTTTCCATATTTTTGATCAGCATCAGCCTGCTCAATAACAATTTTATCCCACTCAACTTCAAGTTCTTCAGCAATAAGCATGGGAAGTGCTGTTTTAACTCCCTGCCCCATTTCTGATCTGTGAACAATAATTGTTACAACTCCGTTTGAATCTATTTTCAAATAAACACTGGGTGCAAATATTTTTGGGTCATCTCCGGGATGAACAAATACATTTTGAAGAGGCACATAGGATGCAAGGAATAATCCACCACCACTTAGACCAACTACTTTAATAAATTCACGTCTTTTTATTTTGTTTGAATTTTTCATTGCTGCCCCTCCTCAACAAGTTTATTAACTGCTTTTCGTATTCGCTGATATGTCCCACATCGGCATAAAACCGAATTCATTTCATCATCAATTTCCTTTCTGGATGGTGTTGGATTTTGATCCAACAATGCAGCAAGAGTCATTATCTGTCCGGGTTGACAGTAACCACATTGCGATACTTCTAAATCAATCCAGGTTTTAAAAATTGGATGATCTGGTTTTTCAGCAAGTCCCTCAATTGTGGTGATTGAATTGCCAACAACATCTTCTACATTCAAGATGCATGAACGTTCCGCTTTCCCATCTATATGCACAACGCATGAACCGCAGATACCTTCTCCACATGCGTATTTAGTTCCGGTCAATCCAAGGTTATCTCTAAGAACCCAGAGAAGCGGAGTACCGGCATCAACTTCTACCGTTTGTTTCTTTTGGTTAATTGTGAGAGTATATTTAGGCATGATTTATCCCGCTATTTTGTTTTTACACACTGTAAATTAATTGAAAGTTAATGGAAGTGCAACACTCGGAAAATAAATCATTTTTGTTTTATAATTTTAGTTAGGATGTCAAAAAAAAATCTCGATTCCAAGAAATATTTATCACATTGGATACCAGTAAATAATTGGCTAAAAATAAAAACTATTGATGCCCACACTGCCGGTGAACCACTTAGAATAATTATTGAAGGTTTTCCAGAAATAAAAGGTAAAACCATTCTCGAAAAAAGAAAATATATGAAGGAGAATCTCGATCACTTGAGAACAGCATTGATGTTTGAGCCACGCGGGCATGCAGATATGTATGGTGCAATTATAACTGAACCTGAAAAAGATGATTCAGATTTTGGAGTTCTGTTTTTGCATAACGAAGGTTACAGCACAATGTGCGGACACGGGATAATCGCACTTACAAAAGTTGCTGTTCAAACAGGAATGATTGAAGCGGAAGAACCTGTAACTAAAATCAAAATTGATACACCTGCTGGATTAGTTACAGCGTTTGCAAAAGTTAAAAATGGAAGCGTTGAATCAGTCTATTTTCATAATGTACCTTCTTTCGTATTGACAACAGATATTGAATTTGAAGTAGTTGGAATAGGAAAAGTAAAATTTGATATTGCTTTTGGCGGAGCATTTTATGCATTTGTAAATGCAGATGAACTTGATATTGGAATGAAAGAGAAAAATTTTCGTGAGTTGATTAGAAAAGGTATGACTATCAAAAATGCAGTGATGAAAAGCTATCCGATCAAACATCCGTTTAATGAAGATTTAAGTTTTCTGTACGGAACAATATTTTATGGTAAAGCTCACTGCAAAGATGCTGACAGCAGGAATGTTTGCATTTTTGCAGATGGTGAAGTTGATCGCAGTCCCACCGGGACAGGAGTAAGTGCAAGAATGGCATTACATTATGCTAAAGGTGAAATTAGATTAAATGAACAAATGGTTATAGAAAGTATTATCGGTACAAAGTTTACCGGCAGTATTCATCAAACAACAAAGTTTGGGGAGTTTGATGCGGTAATTCCTCAAGTTGAAGGGAATGCATATATAACTGGCAAACACGAATTTATTATTGATCCTGAAGATCCTCTTAAAGAAGGATTTATTTTCCGATAAGAAATGCAAACTAAGATTCAATTTATATCAGACCAGGAAGTTAAAAAGTTATTAACGATGAGTGAAGCAATCGGTCTGATGAAAAAAGCTTTTACTCAAATCACAAATAAATCAGTAACAATCCCGCAAAGAATTAATCTTGATATGCCGGAAGTTAAAGCGGATTCACTCGTAATGCCTGTTTACTCTGCAGCTGATAAAAAATACGGCGTGAAAATAGTTTCGGTTAATCGTGATAATCCTGCAAAAAATCTTCCATTCATTCGCGCTTTAATGATTTTGTTTGACGCTGAGATTGGAAAACCTCTTGCAATACTGGATGCTGAGAATTTAACAGCAATCAGAACAGGAGCAGCATCAGGTCTGGCAACCCAGATACTTTCAAATCAAGACGCTTCAACAGTCGCAATATTTGGTGCAGGAATACAAGCAAAATATCAGCTTAAGGCAATAAATGAGGTTAGAAAAATAAAAGAAGTATTTGTATTTGAAAAGAACAAAGAAAAAGCAAAAAATTTAATGAATAAAATGGAAAATGAGCTTGATGTTAAAATACAAATCACAGACGATCAAAAATATGTGAAGGAATCACAAATTATATGCACAGCAACAAATTCTGCTTTTCCTGTATTCGATGATAAATTTATTTCAGAAGGCACACATATAAATGCAATTGGTTCTTATCAGCCAACCAAAAGAGAAATACCATCTGAAACAGTAAAAAGGGCGAAAGTATTTGTTGATTCAAAAGATTCATGTTTAAAAGAAGCAGGCGAATTGATTATCCCATTGAACGAGGTTACAATGACAAAAGAAAAGGAAATAAGTGATATCGGTGAGTTATTACTGGGGCTAAAAGAAGGAAGAAAATCAATAGAAGAAATAACACTTTTTAAATCCGTTGGTAACGCTGCACAGGATTTAATCTGCGCAATTCATATTTTTGAGAAGTCCAAGAATTAGAATCACTAAAATGCTTATAAAAGAAAAAGTTCAACAGGCAAAACAGCTTCTTAAAGAATTCAACGTAGATTGCTGGATTACATTTGTCCGTGAAAGCCAGATAAACGGCGATCCCACACTTGCGTTTCTGGTTTCAGCTAATGTTACCTGGCACTCTTCTTTTATCATCACCAAGGATGGAAAATCAATAGCTATTGTTGGAAAATACGACAAACAAACTGTCGAAGATACAGGTGCATACGATGAAGTAATTGCATTTGTTGAAGGAATAAAAAAACCTTTCCACCAGGTTATGAAAGAACTTAATCCTGAACAGATTGCTTTAAACTTCTCTGAAGGAAGTGAAATTGCTGATGGCATAACTCACGGTATGTTTCTCACTATGCAAGAGCTGTTAAAAGAAATTGGAATGGACAATAGAATAATATCTTCCGAAAGAATTGTATCTGCACTCCGCGAAAGAAAAACAAAGACAGAAATTGAAAATATAAAAGCAGCGATAGTACAAACTGAAGAAATATTTAATCTCGTAACCGGATTTATCAAACCGGGAAAAACCGAAAAAGAAATTGCTGATTTTATGAAAACGGAAGTAGAAAAAAGAAAATTAGAATTTGCATGGGAACCGACAGTTTGTCCTGCAGTCTTCACTGGTCCCGAAACTGCTGAAGCTCATTACTCCCCAACTGATAAAATAGTGGAGAAAGGACATGTTCTGAATATGGACTTTGGCGTTAAAGTTAATGGATACTGTTCAGATTTGCAGAGGACGTTTTATATTCTTGAAGATAATGAAACACTGGCTCCGCCTGAAGTTAAAAAAGGATTTGAAACTATTACCGAAGCTATCGAAAAATCCAAAGAAGTAATGAAGCCTGGCATTGTGGCAAAAGAGATTGATGCAATTGCAAGAAACATAGTAGTGGAAAACGGTTATGAAGAATTCCCGCATGGACTCGGTCATCAGGTTGGAAG
>JBATIA010000015.1:0-1993 GCA_049667415.1 Ignavibacteriaceae bacterium | reverse complement strand
GGCGTATACAATTCTAATGGATTAGGAGTTGCGCAGGGTGTTATTGTTGTTGAAGACAATCAATTCCTTGAAGGGTTTAGTTCATCAAGTGGGTCAGGAAATGCACTTGGTGCAGCAATACAGATCTCCTGCACAACTGCCAGTGTAAGACGTAACAAAATAGATTTTACAAGCAGTTATAATGCCGGAGGGATAGGAATATTTGTAGCAGGCGCTAATACTGCATTTGTTGAAAGCAATGATATAAAGGGACCTTTTTCTGTTGGAATACAAGTAACAGATTTTGGTTCTGCTTTGGCTGATTCAATTTACATTTATAATAATATGATATTGGGTGGTCCGGTAAACAATCGCATAGGATTACAATGTAATTCTAAAAATGCAAATATTTATTTTAACACGATAATGTTACCGATGGCAGGTGCAAGCACAACAGGACTACTGCTTGAAAGCGAAAATTGTAAAATCATTAATAATATGATTATAATTTACAGTGACGGTGGCTTTAGCACTGCTTATGTCCAGTCTCCTTCAGCTTTAAATCTTCAATCCGATTACAATATTATTTCTAAGTGGGGAAGCGGTCTGGGTCCTATTGTTATAAGAAACGGAATTCAATACTTTTCATTTTTAGATTACCAAAACGCAACGGGTTTGGATTCAAATTCTGCTCCCAGACTTGTCGAGTTTGTTGCTTATGACGATTTACATTTAACTGATTGCCAGTCGCAGGATCCTGATTTTAGAGGAATTCCCATTCCCGGAATTACGCTGGACATTGACGGAGAAATTCGTCACGAAACATCTCCTATGATAGGAGCCGATGAAAACCCCGCACGTTTTAATGATAGTATGTTCGGAGACCCATTCAAAATTGCTTTACCCGGACCAGCATTTTCAATTGGAGTAGATAATTTTGCACACCCCTCCGTTGAAGGTTTTGCTATTCCGGATTTTGATAACAACCAGGTTCTTTTGTACAACTACAACGGCGACAGAACATTTTCACATACAGGAACTTTACAAACTTTAAACCCACCGAGCCAAGTTAAGTTTTTTGATTTTGATAAAGACGGCAATCTTGATTTGTTAGTTGGGGTGTTTCCAACCGTGTTGCAGATTTTCTGGGGTGATGGAATTGGTGGATTTCCAACACACACAAATCTTTTCATGTCGAATGATATTAATTCCATCGAAATTGGTAATGATAATTTATTTCAGGAGCCCCAGGTATTTCTGAATTTGCTTGGTTTCCTGACTGCAACTGACTACTATAGTTTGATGGCTTATATAGCCGATGATAACGGAAGAGAAAATATTGAAGTAGTATTTTTCAAAGAACCTGGAAGCAATACTCCCGATACAATCTATACGTCACTTGGGGATATGGCTATAGGTAACATCGACGCTGAACCAAATGATGAAATAATAGCTCTTTCCATATTACCTCCATTCCCAGTCTATATTTTTAATGATACTACTGTTTCCGGAGTTAATTATCCTTACTCAACTAATTACAGATATATTTTTGGTAGTGACCCGTGGAGTGCCAACGATAATTCAAGTATCAGCTTAGCAGATATTGATGGTGATGGCGACAATGACATTTTATCTACTAGCGGAGATAGGGAGGGGATTGTGCTTATTAGAAATTTGGGTAATTATAGTTTTGCTGATGAAGAATTACTTGTCAGAGAGGCGGAGGGTTTTGTAATAATGGATTATGAAAATGACGGAGACAAAGATATTGTAACTATGAATGACAGGCTTGAGACGAATGGTATTACGATTTTCTTAAATGACGGTTCGGGAAATTTCACTACACGCGAAAATTGTTTCTTTCCTCACGCTGATGGATTTCCATTGTCAATGGTCGCTTCTGATTTTGACAATGACGGCAGAACCGATATTGCAATTTCTGCAGTTGGTTTTGGTAGCGCTGATTCACTTTTTGTTTTATATAACTTAGGCGGCGGCACTGTTGGAATAGATG
>JBATIA010000014.1:0-3123 GCA_049667415.1 Ignavibacteriaceae bacterium | reverse complement strand
TATCCAGATAAAAGTTATTCTTGATAATTGTGCGTGATTGAAAATCTGCGTAAGTGTTGGAAACCCTGCCTGCTGATAATCTTTATCCATCACCAAAAGCAGAAGCCAAAAATGCGGTATCTGCCAGATAAAAAAGAAAAAAGCAATTATGATAATTTGAGGATCCAGTAACGAACCACCCGCGGCTGCCCACCCGATTGCTGGTGGAATTGCACCAACCAATGAGCCGGGAACGATTGCAAATGGCGTCTTTCGTTTGAGCAATGTATAAATAAAATTATACCAGACAAGATTTAATAATCCCAGGCTTAGCGCTAAAAGATTAGTCCATAGAATCAGAATCAATGAACCAGACAGAATAAGCATAATAGATATTTTCAAAACATTTTCTGGCGAAATTCTAGCCGAAGGAATTGGTCTGCCTTTTGTACGATCCATCTTCGAATCAAAATCTTTTTCCTGGTAGTGATTCAATGATGCTGAGCCAAATGCAAGAAAAAGAACTCCGAATAAAACCGGAAGTATCATCAAATCGATTTTACCGCTTGCAGCAATATATCCGAAAGCAGTAGTAATTGTAACGAATGAAGTGATCTTCACCTTCGCCAGTTCAAAAAATATTTTTATTTTTTCTTTCAATTTAATTTATCAGTATTTAATTATCCTTTGTCATCTCTTCAAGCATCTTCAAATCTTCATCGCTCATTCCATACATCCAGTTTTTAAATTCCTCTTCCGGAAGGACAAAAATTTTCGAATACATGTAAGAATGATTCAAACCGCAATATTCAGAGCAGGCGATATCGTATTCTCCTGTTTCTTTTGCTATGAACCACGCAACTCTTTCCCTGTTTGGAAAAACATCTTTCTTCAACCTGAAAGCCGGAATGAAGAAAGAGTGGTTAACATCATTTGAATGAAGAGTTAACTTAATCGGTGTATTCACCGGAACATACAGAGAATCAGTAATCTTTCCATCTTCATATTTAAAGCTCCACTTCCACATCTGAGCAGTTACCTCTATCGGCATAGCATTTTCGGGGACATTTACCATCTCCGTATAACCCTGCCACCCGTACCAGAACATTATCATAACCAAAATTGTAGGGATTGCTGTCCATGCTATCTCCAAACCCATGTTACCGTGAATGTTTATTCCTTTAGGATTACGTTTCCGGCTGTACTTGATTACAAAGAATATCATCAACACCGTGATGAGTACAAGAAAGAAGACTGAAATAATCAGCGTAAAGAGGAATGTTCCGTCAACAGAGTTCGCAAAATTTGATATGTCATCAAACATTCTAAAAATCCTCAGTGGAAAGAGTAATCAGAGAATAATAACAAGAACGAAATACCCAGGAACAGTAATGCAACTATTACAAAGACGACAAACGTTTTGGTTTCACTTCTTAAATGCATAAATACTGTTAACACAAGATAAGCTTTGAATGAAGCAATAATTAAGGCAGTTGCAACTGTAAATCTTCCGATATCCATCCCTGCTACGGCAACTGTAATTGCAGTAAGTGCCATCAACGCCAGCCATACTAAAATATATGCGCCATAGCTATGTGAATGTTCATGTTGTTTATCGTGTATCTGCATTTTGCTTCCTTATGTGATCAGATAGAAAAGTGGGAAAAGGAATATCCAGATGATATCAACCAGATGCCAGTATAATCCGGCATTTTCTAATCTTACATAACTGTCTTTATTGATTGTTCCTGTTCTTGTTTGTCTTGTCATCACGGCAATTAAAAACATACCAATGACAACGTGAATACCATGAAGTCCGGTCATCACATAATATAATCCAAAAAATAAAATTTCACCCGAGCTTTTTGCTAATAGTTCTTCACTACCTGGATATATACCGTGATGAAACTTTGCTGTCCATTCAAAATATTTATTTACTAAAAAGAAAAGTGCAAGAAAAATTGTAATCAGCTGCAATAGAATTGATAAAGCTTTCTGGTCTCTTTGAATAGCGATGATCGCAAGCACCATGGTCAAACTGCTTGTAAGAAGTACTGCGGTGTTGAATGCACCCATTATAGTATTTAATTCCTTTGCAGCAAGATGAAATTCATCAGCATATTGAAATCTGTAAACAGAGTACAACAAAAACATTCCACCAAAAAGAAGAAGCTCAGTAAACAGGAAGAGCCACATTCCCATCCGGGAGCCGACATCATCCCGATGCACGTGAGCTGCTGAATGTGTTGATGAACTCACCTTACCTCCTCTTTTTCTATTTCTTCTTCATTCATTTTGTATTGATAGGGATCAGTTTCAATAACCGGTATATCAACAAAGTTTTCATGAATCGGAGGAGTATCAATCTGCCATTCGAGTGTTTCTCCGCCCCAGATATTCTTTTCAGAAACTTTTTGTCCCTTTTTAGATGATCGGTACATATTATAAACGAGCATAATCATACCAGCTACAAGTATCCATGAACCAATAGTAGAAATGAAATGGTAGCTGTGAAATTCAGGCAGATAATCATAATATCTTCTTGGCATTCCGAGCCATCCCATAATAAACATCGGGAAATAAAGAACATTAAATCCAATAAATAAAAACCAAAATGATGTCTTGGCGAGTTTCCTATTATACATTCTGCCGAACATTTTCGGGAACCAGTAATGCAGTGCGGCAAAAAATCCGAATCCTGTTCCACCAAACATAACATAATGGAAATGTGCAACAATAAATGAGGTATCGTGAATCTGAATATCAATTGATAACACTCCCTGCATCACTCCTGTGAGTCCGCCAATGGTAAAAAGAAAAATAAATGCAAGAACAAACAACATCGGTGCATCAAGATCTATCGATCCTTTATAAAGGGTTGCAACCCAGTTAAAAACTTTTATAGCACTTGGAATGGCTACTAACATTGTGAGAAGTGAGAAAATAAACATACCCGTATCACTCATTCCAACGGTGAACATATGATGCGCCCAAACAAGGGATCCAAATAGAGCGATTGCAATACTTGAGAACGCAATAAACTTATAACCAAAGATTGTACGTCTTGCAAAAACAGGAATTATTTCTGAAACAACACCCATCGCTGGTAAAATCATTATATAAACTGCTGGATGAGAATAGATC
>JBATIA010000013.1:0-3386 GCA_049667415.1 Ignavibacteriaceae bacterium | reverse complement strand
TATGGTCGCCCAGGCGAGGTACGCCTTGAATCCGTATTTTTCTTTCATTTCTAAATAAGTAAAATAATATGGGGTTGAAAGATATGTTAAACTATTCAACTAACAATCTATTTTTGATGGTCGGACAAAGAATTCTATGAATAATACAATGGACAAATCAAAGTTTCGAACAGCTTATTTTCTTTCATTTTCCTTCAACCCCTTGCTTCGGTTTGTTTAGCCAAGATGAGTTCGGTAATTTTCCATTCACAAAATCTGAAAATTATTTGAAATCTATCCGGAGAATAATATGACAACAATCGTTGATGTACTTGCTAGAGAAATACTCGATTCAAGAGGAAATCCTACCATAGAAGTTGAAGTAATGCTTGAAAGTGGGATTATAGGAAGAGCCGCTGTGCCTAGTGGTGCTTCAACTGGTGAGCACGAAGCAGTAGAATTAAGAGATGGTGATAAAAGTCGTTACAATGGCAAGGGCGTACTAAAAGCAGTTGAAAATGTAAATGAAAAAATCGCTGACCAAATAATTGAACTTGATGCTGCTGACCAGGTTGCAATAGATCAGTTGCTAATTAATCTCGATGGAACAGAGAACAAAGCAATCCTTGGAGCTAATGCAATCCTTGGAGTGTCGCTTGCTTGTGCTAAAGCATCTGCCCTTACTCTCGATCTTCCTCTTTACCGTTACGTAGGTGGAACAAATGCAAGAACACTTCCCGTGCCGATGATGAACATTCTTAATGGTGGGAAGCATGCAGACAATAATGTTGACTTCCAGGAGTTTATGGTTATGCCGGTTGGTGCACCAAACTTTGCAGAAGCTCTCAGGATGGGTGTAGAAACTTTTCATGCGCTGAGCTCTGTTTTAAAATCAAAAGGACTGAATACTGCGGTTGGCGATGAAGGTGGTTTCGCACCAAATTTAAAATCTAATGAAGAAGCAATAGAAGTTATTCTTGAAGCAATAAACAAAACCGGATATAAGATCGGTTCGGAAATTGCAATTGCTCTGGATCCTGCAGCAAGTGAATTCTTTATTAAAGAAAAGAATGCATATCATCTTTTTAAATCTGCCCCGAACAAAGAAATCCCGATTGAAAAAATGGTTGATTACTGGGCAAACTGGGCTAACCAGTACCCGATAGTATCTTTGGAAGATGGAATGGCTGAAGACGATTGGAATGGATGGCTGCTGCTTACAGAAAAAATCGGTGAAAAAATTCAGCTCGTAGGTGACGACCTGTTTGTTACAAATACTAAAAGATTGATAAGAGGCATTGAGGAAGGAATTGCAAATTCGATCCTCATTAAAGTAAACCAGATTGGAACCTTAACTGAAACTCTTGATGCAATCGAAATGGCGAAGACTGCGGGATACACAAACGTGATAAGCCATCGTTCTGGTGAGACCGAAGACACAACAATTGCTGACATTGCAGTTGCAACAAATGCAGGGCAAATTAAAACCGGTTCACTTTCCAGAACAGATAGGATTGCAAAGTATAACCAACTGCTAAGGATCGAAGAAGAGCTGGATACAACTGCTATTTTTCCGGGAATATCAGCAGTGAATTTTGGCGGATAGTGTTTTGAATCTGTAACTGTCATTCCGGTTCACTTTCAGGCGAAAGCCGGAATTTATTTTCATTACTTACAATCGAAGCATAGAAATAGGGGAAGTATTTTTTTAATAATGATTTTCTTCTGAGGTTTTTATGGCAAACAATGCTTTTACAAAATGCGAACAGCTAATCAAAAAAAACAAAATCCAGGTTATAGATATAAAAGCATTGGATCTTGTTGGAAGATTGCACCACATTTCTTTACCTGTTTATGATGATACATTAAAGAAAATGGTTAAGGAAGGGGTAGGGTTTGACGGTTCCAGCTACGGTTTCAGGAAAGTTGAAAACAGCGATATGGTACTAATCCCCGACTTAAATACTGCTACCATCGATCCATTCCGTGATGCCCCGACTTTGAGTTTCTTCTCGCATATTCTTTTAACTGATGATAAAAGATCGTCGTTTACCCAGGACGGCAGATTCCTTGCCAAACAAGCTGAGACCTTGTTAAAGAAAGTGACGGGTGCTGATAAATCCTGGTGGGGACCTGAGTTTGAATTTTATATTTTCTCTAATGTTGAATACGACACAAGAACATCTACCTCATACTATAAAGTTGAACACGTTGAAGAGTTTTACAAGAAAGCTTACCATGCTGCCAATCCTTTTGATGAATATGATGATTTTAGGGATCAGCTTACAAAATTATTAATTAAACAGGGAGTGAAAGTAAAATACCACCATCACGAAGTTGGCGAAAGAGGGCAGCAGGAAATTGAAACTTATTTTTCTGATCTGTTAACCTCTGGCGATAATATTGTAATGACAAAATATATCCTATTCAATTTTGCGGAAAAAAACGGACTACATATAACCCTTATGCCTAAACCAATGTACCAGCAGGCTGGAAACGGTTTGCATCTGCATTTATATTTAACAAAAAAAGGGAAGAACATTTTCTATAAAAAAGGTGCATATGCAAACCTAAGTGATACAGGAAAATATTTCATCGGTGGATTGTTAAAGCACGGACCTGCACTATCAGCATTTACAAACCCAAGCACAAATTCCTATAAAAGACTCGTCCCGGGTTTTGAAGCCCCTGTTGCTTTAACATTCGGACAGGGTAACAGAGCTTCGGCAGTTAGAATACCCAAATATGTAATCAATCCCGATGAAACAAGATTTGAATACCGTCCACCAGATGCAACTATGAATCCTTACTTTGGTATGATAGCGATATTGTTAGCTGGCATTGATGGTGTAGTAAAAAAAATTGATCCGGTAAAAGAAGGTTTTGGTCCCTATGATAAGAACTTTTTAGAAGATGAATCTGTAAAGAATATTCACTTCCTCCCAAGAAGCCTTGCCGAAGCAATGGACGCACTGGAAGCTGATAACAAATTTCTTAAGCAGGGAAATATCTTCTCTGATGAACTCTTAGAGCAATGGATTAAAGTAAAAAGAGAAGAAGTGCTTTCTATTGGCACAATGCCTCACCCGTTTGAGTATAAGATGTACTTTAACCTCTAATTTTTCATTCACTAATTATTTTAGTTAGATTTTAGCCCACAGTTTTATGTGGGCTTTATTAATTGTATTTCTACGACTAATAATGTTGAGGATCATTGAACTACATCGGTGAAATAGCCGCTCTGGCAACAGCTTTCTGCTGGTCAATAACTTCTTATGCATTTACAAATGTTTCGAGAAGAATTGGTGCAATTCAAGTCAACATCGACAGAATGGTTCTTGCAAGTATAATGCTTATTTCTATTGTTGGAATTTTTGGCGTCAGTCTTTCTTTAAATTTTAGTCAGA
>JBATIA010000012.1:0-2499 GCA_049667415.1 Ignavibacteriaceae bacterium | reverse complement strand
TGGAAGGCGGGTTTGGATTCCCGATCCGACAGCAAATGATGCAATTGATAATGACCTGGATGGTTTAGTTGATGAGAACGAAGCAACCCACTTTCAAACAAGAGTGAACAGAGAACCTCCATTACCCTCGTTACCGGCCTCATCATATAAAAATTATATTACCGGTGAAGGCGTCAATGATCTCCTTATTGATGAAAGACGTGATAACGATATTGATGAAGACGGAGATTGGGATCCTACGTTCGATGATGTTGGACAGGATGGTTTGGGACCAGAAGATCGTGGTTATCCCGGACCAGACCAGGGTGAAGGTGATGGCATTCCTACTCAGGGAGAACCAAACTTTGGTAAAACAGACCCTGATGAGTCTGATCAAATTGGACTAACCGGTTTTAACTTTTTTGAACTTCAGAGTGCACCCGATCTTAGCAAAGACTCACTTCTTTGGGGAAGAATGACGCCGGGAAGATTCGACGTTGTTCCGCCCACACCTCAGGATGGTGATTTTATTTATAGTTCGGGGTATTTCCCACTTTTCCCAGGAATACCGGAAAGATTTTCAGTTTCACTTCTATTCGGTGAGGACTATGAAGATATTTTCAAAAACAAAAAGATTGTTCAGCAAATTTATAACGCTGGCTATGCATTTCCGCAGGCTCCAATAAAACCCAAAATTACAATCACTCAAAGTGATGGAAAGGTTGTAATTTATTGGGATGGTGAGGAAACAGAGAGCTCACGCGACTTTGTTACCAAACAGAACGATTTTGAAGGTTATAAAATTTACAGATCAACCGATGCAAATTTCAGAGATGCGAGAACAATAACTAATGCACTTGGTGTTTTATCATTTGATAAACCGATTGCTCAATATGATTTAGAAGACCAATACTCAGGATTCTTTATACCAAGTGCTGAATTATTAGAAGCTTATGGCGGTACAACATTCTACTTTGGAGAAAATACAGGTATTGTTAATCGCTTTATCGATTCAACAGTTACACCGGGTATTACATATTATTATGCAGTTAGTGCCTTCGACAGGGGAGATGGTAGCCCAGATATATTTCCCGAGGAAAATTCTAAATTTATTTTCCGTTCGAACACTGGAGAGGTAATTCTTGATGATAATACAGCTTTCATTACGCCTGGTCGAAGACCTGCAGGCTATTCGAATGCTTTCCTTGATAATCTTGAAAAATCAGAAAACTTTTTTGGAACTGGGTACGCTGCAATTGAGGTTGTTGATGAATCGCAAGTGAAGAACGCATTCAAATACCAAATAGTATTTGAGGATACCGGTTTGACTGACATCACCACAAACTGGTCATTGCTTGATCTGCAGACACCAGATACTGTATTTGTTCCTCTGGCAAATCAAACTTATATCGTTAATCCGAATGACTCAATTTCGCTTCCTGCCGGAACAGATACGATATTTGTTAATGGAAGTAAATTTGCAGTAACCAGCTCTTATTATAAAGCTGAGTTCGATCGACTAGTAAATAAATCAGATGTTTTTGCCGGAGAAACTCAGATTCGCCATGGATTCAGACCACAGCTTTATAATGATGCTATAAAAATAGACACTACATTTTTCGGAAATATTCCGTCCGTTCCAGCACCAGGATTTAATGTATATCGCTTTGCTCTTGCTAATCCAAAGTATAATGGTTACGCCGTACCAAATGACTATGTAATTGAATTTTATAATACCATAGTTGATACTTCAGTTGTTGATACAGTAGGACCGGGATCAAGCGGCATAATTCAGGCAAGAGAGGCTAACTTCAAGGTCAAAAATATTTCTAAGAATAAATACATAGATTTTGTATATGCGCTATTTGGTCAATTAGCCACAACTCATAGTGTTTGGTTTAAAGAGACTATTCAGGGAAGATATGTAAGAACCTGGAGAGCTGATATTAGTTATGACTCTCTGGGTGCACCGTTAGAATCTTCAGGTACACTTAATATAAATACGTTTAAGCCATTTAATCAGCAAGACAGTTTCTCTTTTACAATGTCCGGAGCTTCCCTTGATAATGATCTCGCCAGAGATCAGTTGGATAAAATAAAGGTTGTTCCCAATCCATATGTTGTAACTCATGCTGGTGAACAGAGACTATTAAGCACACAGACAAGTGGCAGAGGTGAAAGAGAAATAAGGTTTACTTATGTTCCGCCTGGTTCTAAGATATCAATTTTTACAGTAAGGGGTGAACTGGTTAGAACCCTATACACTGAAAACCTTTTTGTCGGAGATGTGTACTGGAACTTAAGAAGTGAGGAAAATATTGACGTGGCTTACGGTGTGTATGTATATGTAGTTGATGCACCGAATATTGGTACAAAGCTCGGCAAATTTGCCTTAATTAAATAACGGAGAATGGAGTTATGAAAAAGGTTTTAATAATTTTATGTATTTCAGTTACATATATTTTGGGGCAAACTAAGGTTGGCTCAACTGCCGCACCATTTCTGAACATAGCTGTTAGT
>JBATIA010000011.1:0-5403 GCA_049667415.1 Ignavibacteriaceae bacterium | reverse complement strand
GTTGTATTCTGCTCAAAGTAATCCCTGAATTTTTTATCAGTGTTAAGCTGCTTGAGTATTCTTTTATTATATGCCACTCTGCCGAAACCTTCTTCTGAAATTGCACGCACTACGTTCATCCATCTCGGGATAAATGCTTTTGTGGCTACCAATCTCTTCAGGATTGCACTCCAGGAGAAAGTGTGTTCACCGAGATCGATAATATGTGAATAGAACTCAGTCCAGGAATAGTTAATCGGTTTCACATTCATAGCATGGTTATTACTAATAAAGTGAAATGGAAATGGAATCACCCTGTTAAACTCCTGGTATTCTAAATTGATTGGTGCTGCCCTTCCAAATGCAGATAGAAGAGAATAACCGGGAAAAGCACCCGGAGTTAAGTCTACAAATTGTTTTGTTAGCTCAAAAGGTTCTTCTCCCTTATCACAGTCAAGTCCTAAAACGAAATTCGTTTGCACATAAGGCATGTAACGTAGTATCATATTAATTTGCTCTGAGACGAGCTTTACCTTATCTATCCCTGTAGAGCGGCCTGTATTTGATTTGTTTCCAAGGTCAAACCAAGATTCTATTCCCGGTAACATCACTTTGAATCCGTTAAGTTTCATTCGTTTAATGTGAGGCTCAGTTAAAACTGACAAGCTGCTTTCGCTAATAAAATCTATGCTGTCTTCGGGAATTGCTTCTTCAATTGCATTCATATAATCATTAAACCGTACTCCAAAATTCGGATCGTGCCATCCTACAACCGGTCGTTTAAATTTAGTAAGTAGAAACTTTAAGTCTTCCTTCATTATATCAAAGTCTAAAGGATGATAAGCAACTGTTGAATCAATACAAAAACTGCATGTATAAGGGCAGCCAAGGCTTCCCAGCATGGGGACTATCTTTAATAGCGGAGCTTTTTTCAAAGTTGGTTCTATAAATTTCCATCTTTCCTTTACACCTGGAAGTGAGAGGGGTTGATTTTTTGCAGAAAGATATAATCCCTCGGGATGTTGTGGAGAACAATCATATAGAATTTCATTAATGACATTTTTATCAGTGAACCCAACTACATAATCAAAATATTTTATCGCGTCTTCCGGATAGCAACGTGCATGAGGTCCTCCCAGAACAGTAACAGCTCCTCTTGAGCGAAGCAGATTGCTTAAAGCATAAGCAGTTTGTGCTGCCTCAGTAAAAGCACCAATAAAAACCAGGTCTGCATTTTGAGGAAGCTCATTAAATAAATTTTCGCTGCCGGTATAACATACATATGTAACATTGTGTCCTTCTTCCTCACACCAGACTCCAATAATCTGTGGCATTATGCTAGCAAAATTTGCATTCATAATACGAGCAAACAATTTCTTGTTTGGTTTTTTTGAAACGAGATCAACTATTCCAATTTCTAACTTCCCACTCATTCTGTACCTGTCTTATTTCTTAAATGAATAATTAACTTTACTCTTTGCTCTAAAGCGATCATTTTTTAACATAAAACTCGCCACGTGTATATGCCCGGTGAATTATGGATTTCTTCCTTCCTGTCTTAAGGTATCCATTAGCGATCATTAAAGATGATACCATCGCACCTATAAATTGTTTTACCCTGCTGGTAAATTTAAAGTTTCTTCTTTTCTTTGCTTCATTAAAACACAGTTCAGCAACACTTGTCACAGCAGGCATTCCGTACTCAGTTAAAACCATTGCTTGTATAAAAGTTTCGGGTTTCATAACTATATCAAAAAGAAACTTTCCTTCCCTTGTTGCTAGCCCAGCAAACTGCGGATAGGTAGCTGCAAATTCCTTCAGCTCCGGAATGTTGATCTCTTTGGAGTAAGTCTTTGTTTTCATTTATACACCTGCTGAATTATCAATTGCCATTATAACAGGTGCAATATACGTAAGTGCTAACAAATATCCACAACTGGTTTAATTCTTTGCTTGCAAAGTTAAATTGTGACCGAGGAAGATATAATAATTGGTCTAAGATATGTAATTTCGAAATATAATTGGCCGGTGAGGAAAAACTTATTTTTTTACCCTAAATAATCTTTTAGCTTATTACTTCTTTTTGAGGTCCGTAATTTCCTCAGAGCTTTTTCTTTTATTTGCCTTATTCGTTCACGGGTAAGATTAAATTTTTCACCAATTTCCTCTAATGTAGCTTTCTGACCTGTTCCGATTCCAAAGGAAAGCTTTATTACTTCAGCTTCTCTTGCATCAAGAGTGGAAAGAATACCTGCAACTTCTCTCACCAGAGAGTCATTCATTAAATTTTTATCCGGAGTTGGATGATCATCATTGTGGAGAACATCCATTAATGTGGTTTTATTCTCATCACCATTATTGAAAGGTGCATCTACTGAAATCTGGCGACCGGCTATCTGAAGTATATAAGCAACTTCATCGGAGGTAATATCAAGAATTTTTGCAAGCTCTTCTGTAGTGGGTTTTCGTTCGAATTGCTGTTCCAGCTCTCTGTAAGCTTTACCGAGCTGTGTTAAATTTGATACCCGGTTAAGTGGAAGGCGAACAACTCTTGATTGATCGGCAATAGCAGACATTATCCCCTGCCTGATCCACCAGACTGCATAAGAAATAAATTTAAATCCCCTTGTTTCATCAAACCGTTGGGCTGCTTTTACCAGACCAATGTTTCCCTCATTAATTAAATCACCCAGGGATAGACCCTGGTTCTGAAACATTTTGGCAACCGAAACTACAAATCTTAAATTAGCTCTGACTAATTTATTCTGCGCTTCCATATCACCACTCTTAATTCTTATTGCTAATTCAACTTCCTCATCCGGTTTTAGCAGTTCATACTTCCCTATTTCCTGAAAATACTGGTCTAATGATTTGTTTTCGCGATTTGTTATTTGTCTTGTTAGTTTCAATCTGGTTCGTCTCTATTTATAAGATTTATATATTAAGATGTCCGAGGAATTTTACGGTAAGAAAAGAACGTGGCCGTTAAAATTCTACCCTTTGCAATATACCGAAATAATGAGTCGCAAAGAAACAAGTAATAATTATATAAAAATGCCCTTGATTTATTCATTGATTAACCTCTATTAAGCTTGTAACTGACTGTTAATTAGTCTAATTTGCAACTGTCCTGCGAAATAAAACTTTAGATAAGAGAAATACTTCTCATAGTCCTCCTCTTTTAATCCTAAATTTATTTACAGAGGCAAAAATGCCGGTCAGGTTTTATTCATTATCTGCCGCCGGATATATACTTATTACAATTAATTTAAAAGGAGTATAAAATGAATATTTATGTGGGCAATCTGGCATCTGATGTTAAGGATGAAGAGCTAAAAGAGCTTTTTTCACAGCATGGAAGAGTAGATAGTGTAAAGATCATACGTGATATGTTCAGTCAGACGTCAAAGGGATTTGGTTTTGTTGAAATGCCTGGTAAAGCTGAAGCCCAGAAGGCGTTAGATACGCTTAACACATTTGAATTTAAAGGAAAGAAGCTTATTGTTAACGAAGCAAGACCGCAAAGGGAAAGACGCGGTGGCGGTGGTAGAAGAAGGTAATTAATAGTTCTCAGTTAAAATTTCAGGCTGCAGCACTGCTGCAGCTTTTATTTTTTACTTTGTTAGAGAGTTTCATTCAAGGATTTTTCAAATAAATGTAGAAGGAGAAACCGATGAAGATATTTGTAGGTAATTTGTCGCATGAAGTTAACGAAGAAGAGCTTAACACACTGTTTTCAGAACATGGCAATGTTAGCAGTGTTAAAATTGTTCGCGATGCATCAAATCAAATGTCAAGGGGATTTGGATTTGTTGAAATGCCCCGGAAAGTTGATGCCAAGAAAGCATTAAAAACTTTGAATGAATTTGAACTTAAAGGAAAAACGATGTCAGTTAATGAGGCTAAACCGGAACGTGACAGAAACAGCGCCGGTAATCGCAAAAAATTTAGCGGTGGCAGGAGAAGATAGTAAATAAATTTAACTAGACTTATACCTTCATAAAGCATAATATGTTAATTAGTCATTTCAAGTGAAAAAAGGATTAATTCTCGCTAGGCAGAAAAATAAGTTTTGACTAAATTATATTATTCGCAACCACCTAAAATGTATTGAAAACTCAAAAACTCATTTATTTTTTTCACTTTTTCACAGTATAAAATTATACTAAATTTCATCCCATTATAAAAACGAACTATTTATTAACTATAAGATTAATATACCAATATTGAATATGATTGAACCTGCGCCAAATCTAGTTCATTTCAAATAGAACACACAATATCCCAATCAACTAAAAATATAAAAGGTACAAATGATGCAACACACATTGTTTAAACAGCTTTTTACAGCAATGATTATTCTTGCAGTAATAGCTTTCTTTGGTTGTGAAAAAAAAAACGAGCAACAACAGGGCGAGGTTAAGAGCGAAAATGTATCACCCGATACAACTTCCATAGTTAGCACTCCTGAGGTAGGTGAGCCTGTAGTTGAAGAAAAGGTTACAATTCCGGATTTAAAAGGTATGTGGACCGGGACGTTTGACAAAAGAACAACAACCCTGAAAATAACAGAGCAAACTGACAGCAGCTTTTCTGGTAAGATTACTATCAACTACAGAGAAGTTATTAACCAGAATGTTAAAGGGAACATCAGTCCGGGATCGATGAAGATTTCAATGAAAGATCAGCTTCACAGCCGATACCAGGGAAAATACAAGGGTAAATTATCAGAAGATGGTAAAATATTTTCCGGCACTTTTACCATGGATCTTGACGGCAAACAATTTTCATTTAATTTGAATAAAAAATAAAGGAAGACAACAATGAAAAAACTCATTCTCTTACTTATAATACCAATAATTGGTTTACTTGTAACTGCTTGCGATTCGAGCGAAGACCCAATCACACCCCCAGCAGTTACAAAAGGAAATATTTATATTACTTCGAACCCTGCTGGTGCAGAAATCTGGATTGACGGTGTAACAACATCACAAACAACACCGGATACAGTTAAAGACGTTACTGAAGGAGTAAGAAACATAACGTTAAAGCTAACTGATTACAAAGACACAACTTTTGTACTTAGTGTTACTGCGGGGCAAACTAGCGTAGTTGGACCAATCGTTTTGACCTCAAATATAATAACGATTTTTTATGGAGGACAACCAATAAGAATTTATGAAACGGTGGGAACAGATAGCACACAGCCTAGTGGTTTGGATCTTTCAAGTGGGATGGCCTATGGAGTTTCTTCGTCTCAAAAAGGTATAGTTGATATTTATTATTCCAGCAATGGTTTCCTTGTTCAGAGTGCAAATCTATACCCCGGCCTTATTAGGGAAACTGATTTTCATGTAGGTACAAGTTCGGATATATATGACGGGATTGATTCGCCTTTAAATAATACAGGTACCTGGACAAATA
>JBATIA010000010.1:0-1740 GCA_049667415.1 Ignavibacteriaceae bacterium | reverse complement strand
ATAATATTCTCCATCTGATGAAAAAAACTTTTGTCGATGCGCTAAAGATCAAGACATTTGGAATTTTAGTTCGTGATGCTGAAGGAAATCTTTCACTTGTTGATAGTGTAGGTATGGTCAATGTTGAGTGTAAAATAACTGAATCGCGCATTACTTCTTTTCTTAAAGAGAAAATACTCACAACAAAATACCCTACAATTGAACAAGCTGATTTTAAAATTGTCCTACCCGATGATAAAGCAGATAAACTTATCAAAGAAGGAATTCATACTATCATTCCAATGATGGCTAAAGGTAAATTAGTTGGTTTGTTACTCTTCGGACTAAAACATTCCGGCTCTCACTTTGCTGGAAAAGACCTTGAACTTTTATGGGCTGCAGCAAACCAGGCTGCCATTTCAATTGAGAATGCCCGGCTTTATAAATCAGAAGTTGAAAAACAAAAGATTGAAAGAGACCTTGACCTTGCAAGAAAAATTCAACAAGGACTTCTTCCTCAATGCATTCCTGATATTAGTGGCTTGGACATTTGCGGTGAGATGATTCCGGCAATGCAGGTCGGCGGCGATTATTATGATCTTATTCAACTTTCCGATTCAAAATTGTTTGTAGTTGTCGGTGATGTTTCCGGTAAAGGATTATCTGCATCGTTATATATGACCAAGATCCAGACGATGATAAAAATAAGCTGCACACAAAATAAATCTCCAAAAGAAATTCTGGTGGATATAAACCGCAGGATATATGAAGAACTTGACAAAAGCTGGTTTGTGACTATTACTCTTGCCCTATTCGATTTAGAGAAGCAGACATTAAAGTTCTGCCGTGCAGGTCATATGCCAATTTTGTTAGCTTCAAATGGAACAGTCCAATCATACAGAACTCAGGGGCTTGGGGTTGGTATAGAGAAAGGTATTGTCTTTGAAAAATCATTAATTGAAGAAGAAGTAAAACTTTCACCCGGGCAAATTTATGCCTTCTTTACTGATGGCGTTACGGAAGCGATGAATGAAAAGAGTGAATTATTCGGTGATGATAAGCTTAACTCAATTCTAAAAAACAAATCTACAGTTCGCTCTGCTGAAATTGTAAACGAGATCTGGTCTTCTGTCAATTCTTTCCGTGGCACCGCAGAAGTTAATGACGATATGACAATGGTTGTGGTGAAGGTGAAATGAATTTGATAAAGATGATATCTTTTTCCGCCACAGGCGGAAAAGCGAATGATGTCATCTTTTTACGGTAGTTAAAAACCTTATTCCTTTACTTCCCAATTATTTCATTCTCTGTCTCAAAAACCAATTTTAAAATTGAACCACCACTCCTAAAATATTGCTAATCATAGCGTCAAATTTATTCCCTGCAAAAATTGTCGTCTTTAAAGTTCTTGTTGGTTAATAACAAGCTAGTTTTGATACTATTTATCGTTTAGATACAGCATAATTATCAGCTTCCGTTGTATTATTTAAAATATAATGTAAATAAAATGGCTTTATTGTTGCGAAAAAAAACAGATTACCACTCGGTAGTTGAGGGATGTTATGCTAATTATCTACATTGCGATTTTGATCGTACTTTACATAAGTCTTTATAGGAAACTAAAGGCTATGTGATGGTAATGATCCGTAAAAATGGCAAGCTTACAGTTTATTCCAACAGAATTAATACACCAAACAATAATATTGAAAATCCTTCCAGAGATACTATTGTTAAAAAAGCTGAATACAATGGGAATTCATT
>JBATIA010000009.1:0-1741 GCA_049667415.1 Ignavibacteriaceae bacterium | reverse complement strand
TTTCTTTTGCGGCGATTGCAATGATTTTGATTCCTTAGGTTTTACTTTTGCGGGCTGATATTCTATTAACCCGTCTGCAATATTCACAAGGTCCCGTGAAATTGATCCGGGAACACCCATTAAATAAGTACTTTTCCCGAGTGATCTTAACTCGTTCAGCAGTGGTATAAAATCACGATCGCCGGAAACCAGTATTAAAGTGTTTATGTTTTCGTTTTGCATAAAAAGTTTCATCGCATAAACACAGATGAACGTATCCGCACTGCTTTTTTCTGTTCGGGACAACGGTGTAAAAACCGGCTGTATGCCGCTTGTCTGAAGATTGTCAATCTGCTCATTAAAACGAACCCAATCTCCAAATGCCTGGATTGATGCTATGCCTCCTTTTTTCTCACATAAATTCCTGATTATCATTAAATCGGGTGCTTCACCGTAATTGTTTAGAGATGAGTAATATAAATTTTCAAAGTCAATAAAAACTGCAATTGTATTTTGCGATTGTTTTTCAGTTTGATCTTTCACTGGTATTTTCCTTCAAAATAGTTGACAATTAGTCTTTTTAACCAAATTCTAATTGAAAACTTAACCACAATTTAAGTTTGTTCAAATTAGGTCTGTTGGCAGAGGATTTGAAATTGAATTTCTTAATTAACCGATTGTGATGGCGCCCGGTGTACTCAATTTTACGGAAGGATTAATAAGCTAAGCATTTCCATACTTTCTCCTCTTTCTCTCCCTTTCCCATCGATCAAGTAAGTAATCTATTATTCTCATATATTTTCTTGCGACTTTCATCGCCTCATCTACGTCTTCACCATTAGCACAGATGCGTTTTCGTGCTTCTGCTTTTTTCTCCGCTGCGTTTCTGAGTAAGATTAGGTAAGTCTCTGTCTGAATTCTTTCCCAGTCTTCTATAAATTCTAAATATTGTTTTAGCTTATAGTCCATACTAAAACTTACCAACAATTTCTTTTTGTTCATATCTTCTTGTTTCATAATTATTTATTTACATAAAAAATTATATCAAAATCTTCATTAAATACATTCCGACAGTAGAATAAAATATTGGTTTTATAAGACATAAATTCATTTACAAGATATCTTATATAAAAATCATTATATTAAGTCAACAAACAAACATCTAAAGTATTATGTCACCAAATACAAATGAAATTCATATTGAAGAAGAAGGTTTTATAACTACAAAAAAGGGCTTTACCCTTTCTTCTATGTCATTATTCATCTGGATCTCGACTGGAATATTATTCAAGCTCACAACATTTTTAGTCGAGAGTATAGATTATCAGGCCTTCTGTTTCTTTGTTTCACTTTTATTATCAGGTCTTGCTGGCTTTTATCTTACGAACAGACTGGTAAAGAATGTTTCCGGCTCTTCCAGGATATTGCTCGCAGTTGCTAATATTCTGCTGCTGTATACTTCTGCAAATGGAATACAATCCGGGTATTGTTTTATTTCACAGCCCTCACAGAATGAAAGTGTGCAGGAATCATCTTTAATTCCGTTTATGCTTGCAAAGCCGTGGCTGCCGGATAAATTTCAATCATCTGAAATTCAGGATCTGGAGGGAAAAAATAAACTGCTCGAAAAAAGAGTTTATGAACTGGAAAGTTACACGGGAGATAATTCCAACCTGATCAAAGAAATAGAAAAATTAAAGGCGGGAAATCAAAGTCTGGTAGATAGCGTAAACGGTTTGAGAGAAAGGCTTGATAATACTAC
>JBATIA010000008.1:0-2330 GCA_049667415.1 Ignavibacteriaceae bacterium | reverse complement strand
CAATATTGTTTTCAATTATTGTAGTTGCATTATATGCTGAATATATGCTTATGGCACTTCCCCAAACCGCATCACTACCCACTACTTCATTATTTTCAATGATATTATTTTTAATTACCGGTGAAGTTTCTGCAATGAGTATGCCTCCACCTTCTCTAAACGCACCAAAACGTGTTCCTGTTCCCCCTGTAATGGTAAAACCACATAGTATTGAAGTAGTATCTTCATTACTATTAAAGATAACCACTGAACCGGTATCAATGTGTGCAGGTTGTGATCCGTCAATGATGGTATTTTCAATATGTGATTTGTCACCGTCAACAAGAAATTGACTGGCTACAGTAATCCCTTTACCAGTAAAATTAATGTTCTCTAAATAAGTTCCATCTGCAACAAGAACTATATCACCATCAGATGCAGCATTTATCCCTTCTTGTATAGTTGGGTAATCTGCAGGAATGTTAATTGTATTTTGTGCAAAGAGGATAGACGAAAAGAGAACGAACACAGTAAGGTAAACCGGCAACAATTTGTACATTTTAGCCTCCTAGTTATGGATGAATTAATTTTTTACCTCTCCCATAATCCCTCTCCTTAGTAAGGAGAGGGAAATAGGGTGAGGTCGTTTTTTATTTTAACAACACCATCTTCTTAGTCCCAAAAAATGACCCCTGCTTTTAATTGATAGAAATAAACACCGCTTGAAAGCATAGTTGGGTTAAAGTTTAATTCGTAGTAACCAGCTTCTTGTTCTTCATTAATTAATGTAGCCACTTCCCTCCCAATGATATCATACACCTTCAACTCAACGAAAGTTCTTTCTTTTATTACCTTCCAATTCCTAAATCATTTTCATTACTATCCAGACCCTCACCTTGCTTTTGAGAATTAGAGAGGGTGAAATTGTTATTCAATAGATAAGCTGTGCCTTCCTTAACAATTTCAACCCTCATTATCTGCTGTGCTTCGCAGGTAGGATACATTATTTAAATAATTCCATACTCCGGGTTTCAGTAAACTTATCAGTTATCATCTGATAAAAGTAAGTTCCTTCAGGAAGTCCACCCAAGAATATTTCTACTTCATAAACTCCGGGATCATGCTCTTTCTTAACTACTTTTTCAAGTATAAATCCATCACAATTAAAAACCATTATTGTAACTTTACTTTTACAGGGAACATGATATTTTATAAATGTCTTCCCATTGAATGGATTGGGGTAATTCTGCTCCAGGTCAAAATTCAGTGGGATGTATTGCTCCATAAAAGAATGATTCAGTACCATAGTTTTATATCCCTCCTTATCAAAAACAGGTTTGTTATTTTTATTGGAATGAATTTCTTTATGAAGAAACTGGAGATAGTTGTCCTTATGTGAGGCTTGATTTTCCAACACTGTAATTCCCTACACAATAATTGATTTTAAATCAGAAAATTTTTTTTATATCCTCAGAGGGTTCGAACGTATTTATCAAGCTTACACGTCCTTACTACAATTTGCTCTGAAAAAGTAACTGATAAATCGAAATACAATAAACAAAAAAGAGGGGCTGAGTGGTTATTAACTATGTAGCAAAGACTTGTAATTATGTCGCAGCCTTTGAAAATGGATTAAAAACGAATATTTCTCAAAAAATTTTTAGAAGATTTAATCGTGTGGTTCGCTGGGTGGGTAGCCGAATTCATCCTTAAAACAGCGGCTGAAATAGGCTGGACTAGAAAATCCTACTTTATACGAAATTTCAGAAATGGTTGCTTCCTTTCTCTGAATCATCTGCTTTGCTTTTGACAATCTTATCGATCGCAAATAAACGCTAGGGGATTTGCCTGTAAGGGCTTTTAATTTTCTATGGATTTGCGATCTGCTCATACCTGCTTCGTGGCCAAACTGCTCGATGCTGAATTCTTCTTCCGAAAGATGAGTATTGACTACATTCATAACCTTATTCATAAACTCTTCATCCAGCTTGCCTAGCTTTTTCTCCTTGCGTTCAAATGAAATTTCACCTTTGCTGTATTTCAATTGCAACTTTTTTCTTTGCTCAATAAGACTTCTTATCCTCACATGCAGTTCCTGTATATCAAAAGGTTTTGTCAGGTAAGCTTCGGCACCCAAACCCAGCCCTTCCAGCTTATTATTCTGCTCAGATTTAGCAGTTAATAAAATTAAAGGTATGTGGCTGGTCTTAGCATCATTTTTCAATCGCTTCATCATTTCAATTCCATCAACTTTGGGCATCATAACATCGCTAACTATCAGGTCCGGTATTAATTTCTCTGCTTTCCTAAAACCCTGTTCACCATTCACTGCTTCCGCAACATTATATTCC
>JBATIA010000007.1:0-3463 GCA_049667415.1 Ignavibacteriaceae bacterium | reverse complement strand
CCTTAAGAGGAATTGCAGCATTTTCAAGCTGAGTTAATTCAAGAAGCTGATCAATCAATTCCTGAAGCTTTTCACTATTCCGCTGAATCAACTGATAATATTCTTTTTGATTTTCAGCAGCAGTTCCGTTGATTAATTCTTCAACAGGTCCGCGGATAAGAGTGAGCGGTGTTCGGAATTCGTGCGAAAGATTAGCAAAAAATCTTGATTTAACAGTTTCAAGTTCACGCTGTTTCTTAGCTTCAAATTCTCTCATCTTTAATTCGTTACGTAGTTTTGAACGGTTCATCTCAATTTTCCTCGCTGCAAAAAGACCAAGAACAATCAATATTACATAAGAAACATAAGCCCAACCGGTACGCCACCACGGTGGATTGATAATCACCGAGATTGATTTATAGTTTTCATTCCAGACTCCATCGCTGTTTGTTGCTTTAACTTTGAATGTGTAGCTGCCCTGGTTAAGATTCGTGTATGTTATGTATCTTCTGTTGCCGGAATAAATCCAATCATCATCAAATCCTTCCATCGTATAAGCATATTGAATTGACTGAGGCGAATTATAATCCAGTGCAGAAAACTGGAAAGAAAAAACATTATCTCCATGGGAAAGGATAATTTCTTTTGTTGTCTGAATACTCTCTTTCAGGGGAGAAGATTCATCAATATTCACTGGCTGATTTAATATTTGAAAATCAGTGAATACAATTGGAGGCAGAAAATTTGATTGAATGATTTCTTCAGGCATGAAAACATTTAATCCTTGCGCACTGCCAAAGTACATCAAGCCATCATCTGAACGCAGAGCTGAGTTAGAATTAAATTCGTTTCCGTTCAGTCCATCTGAAGTAGAATAATTTATAAACGTCTTTTTTTCAACATCAAAAAAGGAGATGCCTGTGTTTGTTCCAATCCACAAATTTCCATTCTCATCTTCTAAAATACTTTTTACTGAATTATCAGCGAGTCCGTTTTGATAATTGTAAACTGATATCTGTGAGACAATTGTATTAAGACTTGATTGGTTTGTAGAATTGTTTAGGATTACCTTATTTAATCCATTGCTGGTTCCGACCCATAATATGGTTTGTTTAAAATCGTCTGAATGTTTTCCTCTTGTGCTTTCGCAGATTGAATAAATACTGTTGCTACTTAATTTTTTTGATTGATCATCTATTTCACCCCATCGCAGAAACTTTCCACCATCTTTATTTTCAAATAAATTTATTCCGCCACCGTTTGTTCCGATCCAAAGTCTGCGATTTGTGTCCTGATGAATGGCCCAAACATCATTATGACTTATGCTGTTCTGATTTTCACTTGAATGAATCCAGATTTTATAATCACCAGTCTTTGTATTAAATCTTGCCAAACCGCCTCCCCAAAACCCAATCCAAAGAATATTTTCATCATCCAGGTAAATTGACTTCAAATAGTCGAAAGCAGAAGTTTTAAATGTCGGGCTTTCAATTTTTATGTCTTTTATATTTCCATTTTTCAAATTAAGTCGTTTCAATCCCTGTCCGTATGTACCAATCCAGATATTATCAGAATTTCCAACCGCCAAAGACCACACATTTATCTTATCGGTAGCTGCATACTTTTGAATACTTGTTTGCCTATCTGAATTATTAAAATTATAAAGTCCATCCGAGGTACCAAAAAATATTGTGCCGTCATTCTTTTGAGTAAACGATTTTACATTAATTTTCATTAGCCCTGCTAATTCCTGAAATCCTTTTTCTTCCATATAAATATTATTGAACTTCATTCCTTTTGGAGAGATGTAGCTAAGTCCGTTTTCCGTTGCTGCCCAGATTACACCAGAGCGATCTTTTATCAGCTTGTTAATTTCATTGCTGATGATGGAGGATGGCTCTTTTTCTTTTTTTGTAAATCTTGTCCCTTTATTGTCAGAAAGATTTAGTCTGACTAATCCGCCGTATGTTCCAACCCATAAAATTATATCGTTGTTAATTGATTCTTCAATTACAGAAGCAATACTATTTCCGAACTGAAGTGTAGGCTCTTTGGGAACTGTAACCTTTGTAAAAGTATTGTTCTTGACATTAAGTGAAACCAAACCGTCTGCAGTTCCAATTAACATAAAATTTGAATCGCTCTCAGATTGGGTAATATTCCAGACAAGGTTATTACTTAGACTGTTTTCTTTACCTGGCTCCGAATAAAATTGTTGAAATGAATCATCATCAGAGCCGGGATTAAATTTATTTAATCCATTGTAAGTGCTAACCCATAAAAAACCGTAAAAGTCTTCAACAATAGAAGTTATAAAATTATTGCTAAGAGAATTTGGATCACCAGACGTGTATTTCCAATTTTTAATTTTACCTGTTTTAATATCCAGCCTATATAAACCCGACTGATAAGTTCCAATCCAGACAATACCATTTTTATCACGATAAATTTCATTTACGCTATTCTCTGGAATATTTTCAGATTTGATTTCCCAGTGTTCAAAAATATCTTTCTTAACATCGTAACGATTCAATTCGCCGCTTTTAGTTCCAACCCAGATATTACCTTCACTATCTTCAAACAATGACCAGATATTATTATCAGAAATTGAATTTGTATCCTGAGGATTGTTGCGGTAAACTTTAAATTCGTATCCATCAAAACGGTTTAAGCCATCTTCTGTACCGAACCAGAGAAATCCTGTTTTATCCTGTAAAAGTGCAACGACTTTGTTATTTGATAGTCCATCTTTTGTTGAAAGACTTTTGAAATTAATGCTTTGCGAAAAAAGTCTATCGGCAGAAATAACCAAGAATAGACAAATAATCAAAATTGCTCTGATAACTTTTATATTGAGAATCATATACGGAATTTAGTTAAGGAAAATGTTATTTGTCAAAGGTTTATATCAAATAAAGAAGGCGAACTTTCGATCGCCTTCTTTTGAGCAGCTTCATTAAATGGCTAAATTATTTTAGTAAAATCATCTTCTTAGTCTGAACAAAGTTTCCACTCTCAATCCGGTATAAATAAATACCACTTGCTATTTCACTTGCATTGAATTGCACTTCATAAGTTCCTGCCTGCTTCAATTCATTAACCAGTGTTTTCACTTCTCTGCCGAGAATATCATAAATTTTTATTCGAACTACATCTGGTTTTATTACGCTATAGCGAATTGTTGTGGAAGGATTAAATGGATTCGGATAATTCTGATAAAGATTGTAATCCTCAGGCTGTGCATTTATCTCATCATCAACAGAAACAATTGGGGGAATTGGTGGAAGAATAAGTGATTGTTCTTCTGTTGAGATCGTGTAAACCGCTGAACCATAAGCAGGCAAAGTAACACTGAAGTTCGCTAATTCACTTCCCAATTTTTGATAGCTCGTATCAGAGTATAAATTATTTACCCAATAAGTTGAGCCTTGATTAAATCCGCCTGTAAACTTTAGATTCGATGTTGTTAAATCCATTGTAACAC
>JBATIA010000006.1:0-8753 GCA_049667415.1 Ignavibacteriaceae bacterium | reverse complement strand
GATATTTTTTCCGTAGTCACCGACATTTACACCGGTGAGAATAACTTCATTATATCCATCAGCCAATAATTTTATGAATTCTTCTACCGTTTTATCAATCGAAAGGCTTCTGCTACCTCCACGTGCCAGTGGAATTGTGCAAAACGTACAAGTGTAGTCACATCCATCCTGAATTTTCAGGAAGGCTCGTGTTCTACTATCAGACTCGCTAGAGCGGGCTAATCCGAATTCGGTCAGGTTTTCTGTTGGAGTAACCGAAACGCAGGCAAGTTCTTTTTTATTAAAATTATCAATTAAAGAGAATAGTTTAAATTTTTCATTGCTACCTAAAACAGCATCAACACCTTCAATACTGGTAATTTCTTCCGGGCGGAGTTGAGCATAACAACCTGTAACAATAATAAAAGCTTGTGGATTTTGTCGGAGTGCTCGTCTAATAATCTGGCGACATTCCCTCTCAGCTGATTCTGTAACTGAACAGGTATTTAATACATAAACATCCGCTTTCTCCTCGAAACCGGATAACTCAAATCCTCTTTCGAGGAACTGCTGGCCGATTGAAGAGGTTTCGGAGTAATTCAGTTTACAGCCAAGTGTATGGAATGCTACAGTTTTGTTCATACTAGGTATTAAAAAGAAAAGCGGGAAAATTCCCGCCTTTCAAATTTATAGCAATTAAATTATTGCGGTGCTTCGTTCTTCTTGGGTTCGGAACTATCCTGAACTTCAAAAATCGGAAATTCAGATGAATCTATTTCACCAGTTTCGGCACTTTTAATACTTTCTATAGATACCTTATCGAGCTTATGCTTATTAAGATATTCTTCGATTTCATTATCAGTTTTGTCTTTCAAAGCAGCAATAGTGCTAAGTACGATTTTTTTATTACTCTTATCGAACTCAATTACCTTTACAGGAATGACATCGTCAACCGGAAAATGAACTGCAAAGTTTTTCAGCTTTGAAGTTGATAACTGATTTGCCGGTACAAATCCATCAACACCTTCCGGTAATTCAGCGATTAGTCCTTTCTCAATAATACGAACAACTTTTCCTTCGGTTATAGTTCCGATAGAAAATCTCTGTTCAAATGTATCCCACGGATTATCCATAATCTGTTTATGTCCCAAAGAAATTTTTCTTGAGTCAACATCAACACCAAGCACTGTTACTTCAAGCGATTCACCTTTTTTTACAACCTCGCCGGGATGACGTATTTTTTTTGTCCAGGAGAGATCAGAAATATGAACGAGACCATCAACACCGGGCTCAAGCTCAACGAATACTCCGAAGTTAGTTAGATTCCGGGCAATACCTGTGTGCCTTGAACCAACCGGGTATTTTATCATTAATGTCTGCCACGGATCGGGTTCAAGTTGCTTGATTCCGAGAGATATTTTTTTATCTTCCTTATCAAGACTAAGGATGACAGCCTCAATAATCTGTCCCATCGCAACGACTTGCGAAGGATGTTTAATATGCTGTGTCCAGCTCATTTCGGAATTATGAATAAGGCCTTCTATACCTTTTTCAATTTCAATAAATGCACCGTAGTCTGTAAGTGATACGACTCTTCCAGATACTTTATCACCGATCTTATACTTCTCTTCAATTTTTTCCCATGGATGAGGAAGAAGTTTTTTAAGACTGAGGGAAATTCGCTTTTTAGCTTCATCAAAATCAGTAACTACTATCTTTAATGTCTCATCTAGTTTAACAATTTCACTTGGATGATTTATTCTGCCCCAGCTCAGGTCAGTAATGTGTATCAAGCCATCAACACCGCCGAGATCAACAAAGACTCCGAAATCTGTTATAGCTTTTACCACACCCTCAAGAATCTGACCTCTTTCAAGGCTTTCAAGAATTGCTTTTCTTTGATCATAGATTTCTTCTTCAATAAGAACCTTGTGAGATACAACAACGTTTTCTGTGGGGATATTTACTTTTACAACTTTGAAGTCCATCGTTTGTCCTACCAGTGCATCAAAATCTCTTATTGGTCTGATATCTATTTGGGAGCCGGGTAGAAATGCTTCCATTCCGATAAGGTCAACAACCATACCGCCCTTAATTCTTTTGATGATTTTGCCCTGAATTATATCACCAGTTTCATGAGATCCTAAAACCTTTTGCCAGATTCTTAGGAAGTCCGCCCTGGCTTTACTGAGAACAAGGTTTCCTTCCAGATCCTCAACACTTTCAAGTACTACCTCAACTTCTTGCCCGACTTGCAACTCTGCATCTTCACCAAATTCGCTTCTTGGGATTGTACCTTCTGATTTAAAACCGACGTCAATAATTACATTATCATCTTGAATTCTTACAAGCCTGCCTTTAACCATTTCACCTTGTTTCACATCTCTAAAAGACTCGGTGTATAAATTTGCAAGCTTTTCAAATTCTTCCTGCGTGTAATCAAATGTATTGAATTTGTTTTTAGCTTTCTCGAAATCTTCTAATACATTGGTAGTCTTTTCTTTCACATCAGCTGTCATTTATCCTCCTGAAATAATTAAATATCTATCTGTTTAAAACCGGAAAACAGCAAAGATATTTTTTTGATTTATTTAACATAATTAATTAACCGGTTTTTTATTTTTTTATATTTAATTCTATATTCTTTTCTTTTGCAACTTTTTTAATCTGTTCGATAATCAAATTGACCTGTTCATCAATTGTAACACTGGTTGTATCGATAGCAACTGCGTCAGGCGCTTTTATCAAAGGGCTATCCCTTCTGCCTGAATCTATCTTGTCTCTATTAGACAAATTACTTTTAATATCTTCAACAACAACTTTGGAACCTTTTTCAAAATATTCCTTTGCTCTTCGATCAGCTCTTGTATTGAGTGAAGCTGTTAAAAATATTTTTACATCGGCGTCAGGAAAAACTACTGTCCCAATATCTCTGCCTTCCATAACAACACCGTAACCTTTTTCGCACATTTCTCTTTGTTTTTCAACGAGCAATTTTCTTACTGCGCTTATTTTACTAACATCACTAACATGTGCGTTCACATAAGATGATCTTATTTCTTTAGATACATTACGATTATTGAGCATTACAACTAACTCTCCAGCGCTATAGTTAAGCTCAATTTTACTATTCCTTGCCAGTTCAATAATCCCAGCTTCATCTTTAATAGATCCATTTTCAAAAGCCAGGAAAGTTATCGCCCGGTACATTGCACCAGTATCTATATACAAATAACCAAGTTTTTTTGCGATAAGCTTAGCCGATGTGCTTTTACCAGAACCGGCAGGACCATCAATTGCAATGATAAGTCCTTTTGACATAGACTACAAAAATATTTATTCCTAAGCTAAAATCAAAGAAATGAGGGTAGGGATTAGTGAGTAGAATAAAAAGTTGAAGACTTTAAAAACCTTGTTTTAAGCAATTTTTTCACCATCCAGTTCATTTAATATAATCTCTTCATAGGGATCTGCGGTATTCTCCTGATTAGATGAGGATAGTTTTGTTGATATATTTCCTATTGGAGTGGTTGATTGTGACTTATTGATAACAAAGTTGAACCTTCGTCCGAAATACTCTTCGGATTTTTTATTTAAATACTTTTCGTTAATTCTGAAGGTATTAACATCTGCATCTCTTTCAAAAGTAAAGTGTAAGTTGTTTTTATTCATTGAAACAAGATTAAAATTCATTAGTGCCGGACCAAGCGTTAACCCTTTTTCCTGACTGATCGATCTAACAAATGACTTCCATTTATTCACTATATCCTCAAAACTAAAGTTGGATTCTACGACTAGATTATCAGTTGAGCTAACCAATTCAGTATTTGATTTATATTGCCTGGTTTGGATTGGTTGTTGAATTCTTACACCTTTATCTACTTTTTTTTTAGTTGGCTCCGCTGGTTTATAAAATCCGGATATTGGCTCATTGAGTTTATCAATTCCCTCATCAGCATCAACTTCTGATAATATTTCAGAAATAGTTTTGGAATTCTCAAGAGCAACAAGGTGACTTAGAATAATTTCAATTTTTAATTTATGATTTTGAGAATATCGAAGTTCTTGCTGGGATTTATTAAGGAAGTTGAGTAACCTTAAAAGATCACTTTCCGAAAATTTCCCTTTGTATTCCAGATACCGGTTTTTATAGATTTCGGCAGTTTCAATTGTGTTGGTTGTGTTGGTAATAGCTGCGGATAGAATATTTCTAAAGTGTTCTATCAAGCCCTCTAAAAAATCACTAAAGTCCCATCCGTTATCAAATATTTTTTCTGATACCTGAAAGACTACTTTAAAATCATTTTCGAGTACTGCATCTGACAAATTAAAATAAATCTCTTCGTCTATAAGATTCATCATCTGCTTGACCAGCTCGGCGTCAATATTACCCTGTGAATATGCTACCACCTGGTCAAAATAGCTTTCAGCATCTCTTAGTGCACCATCTGCTTTTTTGGCAATAATGGTTAAAGTTTTATCGTCAATCTTTATCTTTTCTTCGTCAGCTATCATTTTTAAAGTTTCTTTAATTTTGGCAAGCTGAATTCTCCTGAAATCGTATCTCTGGCATCTTGAAATAATTGTTAAAGGAACTTTATGCACATCTGTAGTAGCGAATATAAATATTATATGTTCCGGTGGTTCTTCTAATGTTTTAAGAAAAGCATTGAAAGATTCTTTCGTAAGCATGTGAACTTCATCTATTATATACACTTTATACTTTCCATGTGTAGGAGCGTATTTTACAGACTCCCTTAAAGTCCTGATCTCATCTATGCCTCTGTTGGATGCACCATCAATTTCAATTATATCGATCAGTTGGGAATTCTGAATTGATAGGCACATTTCACATTCATTACAAGGTTCTGAATTCTTGCGGTTTGTGCAGTTAAGAGTTTTGGCAAGTATTCTAGCGGTTGTAGTTTTCCCTACACCCCTTGGACCTGTGAAAAGATATGCGTGAGCAATTCGATTTTCTTTAATGGCATTCTTCAGGGTGCTTGTAACATGTTCCTGCCCAACAACATCCTCGAATCGCTGAGGTCGCCATTTTCTTGCTGTTACAATAAAATCACTCATTTAAATTTCTTTTCATAATATTTTTAAGGGAAGATTTCATCACTCAGAAATTTACAAATTTCTTCTAAATATTTTTTATCAGTCTCCCCGAATGAATTATAAGCATAACTATCGAGGTCAAGTACACCAAGTAAACCCCCATTATTTATAATTGGTATAACTATTTCTGATTTTGAACCGCTATCACAAGTAATATGACCGGGAAACTTATTAACATCCGGGACTATCAGAGTTTCTCTTTTAGCTGCTGATGTACCACAAACACCTTTTCCTATCTCAATGCTTGTGCAGGCTACTTTTCCCTGGAATGGTCCGAGGTAAAGAATTTTACCGTCAAAAAGATAGAAACCAACCCAGCTAACTTTATTAAAAACATCTTTTATTGCAGCTGTACAATTTGATAAGTTGGAGATCAGGTTATCATTTTTTGTTAAAAGTGATTTTAACTGTTGGGTCAATAAACGATACATCTCATCTTCAGCAAGATGCTTTTCAATCCTAATCTCCTCCATTAGATTCATTCTCTATTGTTTTTTCTTTTTATCCTTACCTGACTTTTTCATTTTTATGCCTGCGAATACGAATGGTATAGCCTGCTCTGCCTTTTCAATTGTTACTATATTCATCCCATTTTTTACTTTATCTGATATTTCTTTAAGATCAATTTCATTTTCTTTTGGGATAAGAACTGTTTTTATATTGTTTCTTTTTGCAGCAAGAAGTTTTTCAGTTAAACCTCCGATAGCAAGTATAGAACCTGTAAGTGTTATTTCCCCGGTCATAGCGACGTTATTTGAAGCAAGACGACCACTTACAGCAGATAACATTGCCATCGCCATTGCTATTCCGGCAGATGGACCATCTTTAGGTATTGCGCCTTCAGGGAGGTGTATATGAATTTCCTTACCTTTAAAGAAGTCGGGATTGAGACCGAGTCTTTTTGCAGAAGCTCTTAAATAGCTTAAAGCAGCCTGGGCTGATTCTTTCATTACATTACCAAGCTGACCGGTTAAGTTTAATTTTCCGGCACCATTCATTATTGTTACGTCAACTGATAAAAGTTCACCACCTGTGCTTGTCCAGGCTAAACCTGTCACACTTCCAACTTTGTTTACTTTGCTGTGCCGTTGGTATCTGAATCTTGGTGTTTTAAGAAACTTTTCAACCTGCTCTTCTGTAATTATATGTTTTCTTTTTTTCTTGCCTTTACCCTTTGATGATTCCTTAACGACAATTTCTTTGGCTAATTTTCTTAGAACTGATGCAATTTCTCTCTCTAAATTTCTAACACCTGCTTCTCTGGTATAATCACTAATTATTTTTTTAATTGCACCTTCACCGAACTCGACATTTTTTTTCTCAAGCCCATGAGCAATTAACTGTTTCGGGACAAGATGTTTTTTTGCTATTTCCAGTTTATCGAATTCCAAATAACCGGGTAGTTCAATAATTTCCATTCTATCCTGCAAGGGTAGTGGAATGTTATAACGCACATTTGCAGTTGTAATAAACATAACCTGCTGTAAGTTATAATCAACTTCCAGGTAGTGGTCGTTAAATGTATGATTTTGCTCTGGGTCAAGAACTTCCAGCATTGCGGAAGAAGGATCACCGCGGAAGTCCATACTCATCTTATCTATTTCATCCAATAAAATAACGGGATTAATTGTTCCGGCTCTTTTCATTGATTGAACTATTTTGCCTGGCATTGAGCCAATATAAGTTCTTCTGTGTCCTCTTATTTCAGCCTCATCACGAACTCCGCCGAGACTTATCCTGACAAAGTTTCTTCCAAGAGCACGAGCAATCGATTTACCGAGTGAAGTTTTACCAACTCCGGGCGGGCCGACAAAACATAAAATCTGCCCCTTCATCTGTTTAACCAAATTAAGAACTGCAATGTGCTCAATAATTCTTTCCTTAGGTTTCTCCAATCCAAAATGATCTTCATCAAGAATTTTCTGAACGTGTTTTACATTTAAATTGTCTTTTGATTTCTTACTCCAGGGTACGCCTACTAACCAGTCCAGGTAATTTCTGATCACAGTGGATTCAGGTGACATTGCCGGGGTCTTTTTCAATTTTGTTAATTCTTCGAGAGCTTTATTCTCAACCTCTTTGGGCATCTTAGACTTTTTTATCTGGTTCCTGATCTTTGCAAATTCAGGTGAGGCGTCTTCATCTTCGCCAAGTTCATCTTGTAATATCTTTATCTGTTCCTGGATAATAAATTTACGCTGAGTCTTAGCAATGTTCTCCTGAACTTTGTTATCAATCTCTTTTTCAATCCTCAGGATATCAATTTCAGAGTTGAGGATTTTTATTACTTCCAGATACTGTTCTTTTAAAGTGTACTTTTGAAGAATTGTTTGCTTTACTTCGATTGATTGATTTATGTTCGCTGCAACATAGAAAAGTTTTCTGTCGGGCTCCTCAATATTGTCAAAAGCGGTTATAGTATCTTTTGGAATATTCTTACTTATTTTCACATAGTCCTTGAACAACTGAGTCATTTGTCTGATCATCGCATTCATTTCGTGATCATGATCCAGGGTTGGAATAATAATTTCTACTCTCGCTTCAAAGAAATCTTTGTTGCCCGTAAATTCTTTTATCCTTGCCTGCAATAAGCCATCAACTAAAATTTTCATAAGCCCGTTTGGCAACTTTAATATCTGTACAATTTTTGCAATTGTACCTTCCGGGTAAAGATCTTTTGTTGAAGGATCTTCGATGGCTGATTTTTTTTGTGTTGATAAGAAAATGTATTTGGTGTGTTCCGCTGCAAAGTTGGCTGCTCTTATTGACTGTTCTCTTCCGACTAACACTGGAAAGATCATATAAGGGAAGATTACAATGTCTCTCAGAGGCAGTATCGGCAGCTTTTCAGGGATACTATCTACAATTGAATTTATTTCCGATGGTTTGATTTCTAAATCTGCTAAATTCTGCAAAAATTTTCTCCTTTATTAAACATATATCCGGGTCGTTCAGGACGTGAGATAAGGGGGTAATATATTTATGCTCTATAACTATTATCTCACGTTATTCAGCACGTGAGATAAAACGTAGCATATTTATTCACAAGTAAATATTATTATCTCACGTGCTAAATATATCAATTTCGCATCCTGCTATCAAGGAATGTTAATTAGTTTTCGAGGGTAATATTCTATCCATCATTACTTCTGAATGTATGGGAAGGGATCATTTAGTTTTATATTTGAAATCAAAAACAGCTTGATTAATGATTGAAGACATTATAAAAATATCGAGAGAAGCGGGTGAGTTGATAAAAAATGCTTTTGGCAAAACTCATTCAGTTGAATTTAAAACAAATGAGCTAAACCTTGTAACAGAAACCGATAAAGCATCAGAAAAGTTGATAACCGACTTCATAAGAAAAAGATATCCATCACACGGAATACTTGCAGAAGAGGGAAGTGAGATGAATCCCGCCAAAGGAGAGGCAGAATATCTTTGGGTGATAGATCCGCTGGACGGAACTACAAACTTTGCGCACGGTCTTCCTATTTTTTCTGTCTCAATTGGTCTGCAAAAAAATGGTGAAACTATCGCTGGAGTGGTTTATGATATGATGAGAAATGTGATCTACTCTGCAGAGAAGGGAAGCGGTAGCTTTGAGAATGGTAAAAGAATTTCTGTCAGCAAAAATGAAAATCTTGGACACA
>JBATIA010000005.1:0-5552 GCA_049667415.1 Ignavibacteriaceae bacterium | reverse complement strand
ACTCGATGCATCTATTCTAATGCACCCGAGAGTCTGGGAAGCTTCCGGTCATGTTGAAAATTTCACTGATCCGATGATTGACTGCAGACAATGCAAAGCTCGTTTCAGACTTGATGTTTTGGGAGATTCTTTTACAGATAAGAAAAAAGACAAGGCCATCCAGGAATTAAAAGAAAATTTGAAAAGTGACGAAAGGCTTCTTAAAAAGATAGATGAGAAGCTTAATAATCCCGGCGAAGAAAATCCTTTCACACTTCTACTTGAAGATTCCGAGATTTCAAAGTTGTTGCTGGCTCATTTGAATTGTCCTCAGTGCGGTAATAAAGGTACCTTTACTGATGCAAGAAAGTTTAATTTGATGTTCAAAACATTTATTGGTCCGGTTGAAGATACAGGTTCAGTTGTTTATTTAAGACCCGAAACTGCACAGGGAATTTTCGTAAACTTTTTAAATGTTCAGGGTGCTTCACGCCAAAAACTTCCTTTTGGAATTGCTCAAATCGGTAAGGCTTTCCGGAATGAAATTAACACAAAAAACTTTTTATTCCGGACCCGTGAGTTTGAACAAATGGAAATGCAATTCTTCGTTAATCCAAAAGATGATAAAGAATGGTACGATTACTGGAAGACTGAAAGAATGGATTGGTTTAAAAGAATGGGAATGACTCCTGAGAAATTGCGTTACCACGATCACCCGGTAGATAAGCTTGCACATTACGCAAAAGAAGCAGTTGATATTGAATACGAATTTCCTTTCGGGTGGGGAGAGATTGAAGGAATACACAACAGAACAGATTTTGATCTTACTCAACACGAAAAGTTTTCCGGTAAATCGTTAAAATATTTTGACGAACAGGCAAAAGAAAAATTTATACCGTTCATTATTGAAACATCTGCAGGTGCAAGCAGATCGTTTATGGCATTTTTATTAGATGCCTATTATGAAGAAGAAGTGAAAGGTGAAACAAGATCTGTTCTTAAATTCCACCCGAGACTTGCACCAATCAAAGCTGCAATCTTTCCTTTAGTTAATAAGGACGGTATGCCTGAAATTGCGAGAAAGATTGAAACCGATTTAAGAAAATCTTTCAGAGTTTTTTATGATGACAAAGGTGCTGTTGGCAGAAGATACCGCAGACAGGACGAAGCCGGAACACCTTATTGCATCACAGTCGATACACAAACTCTCGAAGACCAGACTATAACCGTTCGTGAAAGAGATACAATGGAACAGGAAAGAATTGGGATTGATAAACTATCTTTTTATTTGTTGAATAAATTGCACACAACTTAGTATATGAAGTTATTTCTGATTTCGATTTTTACATTTCTGATTGTTGTTTCGAATAGTACATTCGCACAAAAACCTACCTACGATTCTCTAGTTAAAGCCGGTATCAATCAAATCTACAATATAAAATTTGATGATGCTGAAAGAACTTTTCAGGTTGTAAAGAAAGAATATCCAAAACATCCTGCAAGCAGGTTTTTCTTTGCGATGATCGACTGGTGGAAAATTATTCTCTCGGAAGAAAATGAAGAGCAGGACGACCGTTTTTACGGAAAGATTGAAGAGACTGTCGACTTTTGCGATGAGATACTTGATAATAATCCAAATGATGTTGATGCGCTTTTCTTCAAAGGAGGTGCAATCGGTTTCAGGGGCAGACTAAGAGTAATGCGCGAAAGCTGGTTCAAAGCTGCTGATGACGGCAGGGAAGCACTTCCTATAGTTGAACAAGCTGCAAAACTGGATCCAACAAATGTGGATGTTAAACTTGGTTTTGGAATTTATAACTATCTCGCCGCAGTAATTCCTGAACGATACCCGGTTGTTAAACCTTTGATGATCTTTTTTCCATCTGGAAATAAAGAATTGGGTTTGAAGCAGCTTAAAGATGCAGCCAGGATTGGTAAGTACTCAAGTCACGAAGCAAAATATATTCTTGTAACTTTTTTCTATTATTTTGAAAATGATATGCAATCGGCAGAGATTTACTCAAGGCAGCTAGCTGCTTCATTCCCTGATAACCCGGTTTTTGAAAGATGGCGCGGCAGAGTTGCAGTTCGAAAAGGTGAATGGACATTAGCAGATTCCGTTTTCAAAGATGTGCTCAGAAAAGCGATTAATAAATATGACGGCTATAATACTTCGATGGTCAGGAGAGAAGCAAACTACTATGTTGGCTCATACTTAAAGAAGCAGGGTAAGTTTGATGATGCTCTTCCTTATTTAAAAAAATGTATAGAAGATTCGAAGAAAATAGATGATGATAAAGAGTCAGGTTTCCAGATAAATGCAACCCTCTACACCGGGAATATATTGGAAACCAAAGGAATATATAAAGAAGCCAAAAAATATTACGAAGCTGTTCTGGATATGCGTGAGTTTAAGGATTCACACAATCAGGCTGAGACTTACCTTGCCAGGATAGATATGATAGAAAAGCAGGGAAAAAAATAAAAATTTAAAATGCTGTGGACAGTCCGATCCTGTGCATTGCTCCTACCAATCCTAACGAAGAATATCCGTAGCTGAACTGGTATTCAGAAATCTTTATACCAAGTCCGCCATTAAATCCTGCAATTCCTGCAGTTGAACCGATTTTAAGATCGGAGCGTCTTTCATTATCATAACCAAAACGAAGGGTGAAAACTTCGCTTAAGTAAAACTCGGCTCCTACTGAAAAACCTTTGAAGTGCTGAACCAAATCATCGCGTTTTTTATTTAACTGATGAAAATCAAGTGAGAGGCGAACAGGAACATTTTCCAATCTCTTTGATACCCCGACGATAACATCCAGAGGCAAATCTTCTTTTGTATCTATGTAAGAAGAAATCTGTGTACCGAGATTTAACACGGCAGCAGCCAGGTTTAGTTGGGCTTTAGGAAATTCATAATTAATTCCGAGATCAAGTCCCACTGCGCTCGATGATTTATCTGCAATACTTGAGTAAATAAATTTAGCGTTGGCACCGTAATAAAAGTTTTCGCTAAACTCATTTGAGTATCCCAGCAGAAAAGCTAATTCACCGGCACCAAATTCCCCGGTCCTGTTTCCGAATTCATCAGCTTCATCAAATGTTCCGTAATTGATGTACTTTACCGCAGTACCAAATCTTCCTATGTTTTCGAAGTCTGTAGAAAATGCCACACTGAAAAGATTAATGTCCAGCAAGTGTTTAACAAAAGAAAAAGAAGCAGGATTTTTTTCAAGGAAATTCATCCCGGCTGGATTATAAAAAATTACGTCAACATCATCATTATTTGTAACAAAGCTTCCGCCGAGTGCCGCTGCACGCGCACTCATATCAACTCTTAGAAAATCATAGGTTGTTTGCCCGAAATTAATTGAAGCTGTTGTGAATAAAAAGATGAACAGGAATGAAAGTACGGTTCTCATTTAAACTCCTTGAAAATTACTTAAACTATTTAACAATTATAGCAAATAAAGGCAAGGGGAGAAGTAATGGATAGTTAAAAATGAATAATTTATAATTATGCTGATTATGAAACATATATCTTTTAATAGCATCTAATTTTAAGTTGATATGAAACTTTTGGAAGTATAGATTTGTTTCCCAAAATAAAGGAATAAAATATGAACGCAGTTAAAACAGTATTTTTAATGACATTAATGATGGTACTGTTCCTGTTTGTTGGCAACCTCCTTGGCGGCAACACCGGAATGACCATTGCGCTTGTCTTTTCTTTAATAATGAATTTTGGTTCTTACTGGTTTTCTGATAAGATCGTTTTGAAAATGTACAGAGCCAAAGAAGTGAACAGGGAAACAGCGCCTAAATTTTATGATATGGTTGAAAGATTGTCAAAGCAGGCAAACCTGCCGATGCCTAAGGTTTATTTAATAAATGATCCGACTCCCAATGCTTTTGCTACGGGAAGAAATCCTGAACATGCTGCTGTTGCCGCAACAACCGGAATTTTGCAGGGATTAAGCAATGAAGAGCTTGCCGGTGTAATGGCGCATGAGCTTGCTCATGTTAAGCATCGAGATACTCTGATCAGTACAATTGCAGCTACGCTGGTAGGTTCAATCACTTACATCGCTCAGATGGCGGGATGGGTGTTTATGTTTGGCAGAAGTGATGATGATAGTCCTGGTTCAGGAATAGGAGGACTAGTTCTTCTCGTTCTCTCACCAATACTTGCAATGCTAATACAGATGGCAATTTCACGTTCACGCGAATTTGCAGCAGACAGAGGTGGTGCGGAGTTTACAGGAAATCCTTTAGGACTTGCTTCTGCTTTGCAAAAGATTTCCAGGGGCAACCAGCTAAAACCCGTAAATCATTCTAATCCTACAACGGCTCATATGTTTATTATAAATCCTTTGCGTGGCGGTGGTATTTCTAAACTTTTCTCTACGCATCCTTCAACTGAAGAGAGAATTAAAAGATTGCAGGCAATGACCAAATAGGTTAAGATTAAAGAATAAAGTAAAAAGATAAAAATTAAAGGCTGTCATTCCGGCTCGTCCGGAATCTGACAGCTTTTTTGTTTACAACCACTACCAGCAACCTGTATCAAGTATCTGATATCGAGAATAACTTGAAATAGTGAGCCATTCTTCTGATATTAACAACACGATGCAAACTAAGTTTTTCAATAATCTTCTTTTCATTCCGAAAAAGGTATTCTTTCTTCCAATTGCCTTTACATTATTATCTTTCGAATGTAACTGCCAGACTAAAACCAACCTTGAAATTTTTTATTCACTCACAGATTCTCTTGTAGATCAAATAAATTTAGAAATACCTTCAAATGAAAAGAAAATTCTTCTCACACTTAATCTCGGGCAAAGCTATTCTCTTTTCGCGAATGGCATAACTGAAAGATTCAGGCAGAGCGGAAAAGAAATCTTAGACAAGCCACCCGATGATCTTAATATTCCTCATGTCGATATTGTAATGGAAGGAGCTGGTGTTGAATATGGCGAGATGTTCAAAGACGGCTGGTTCGGATCCCATTATGTGCAGCGCTATTCATCTATTTTTGGAAATTATTTACAGACTTTTTCTGAAGATGGAAAAAGGGAATTTGAATTTACACGCCTCGACACCATAAAAGTAGAAGATATAAAAAATCTTGAAAACGATTCGTTCCCGTTTACAAAGGGAACTATTCCCGCAGAACCTTTTATATCCGGTTTAGCTGAACCTCTGATAGCTATCGGAACTGCGGCAGTTGTGGTTGTGCTCTTCTTTACTATAAGAAGTAAGTGACCGATTTTACCTTTGAAGCCAAACCAATTTTATTTAATATTACTACTGAATTTTATGAAATTTCAACAACTATGATAAAATATTTAATATCCTTCAGCACTCTTTTATTTCTCGTATGGGGGTGTGGTTCATCAAATAATTTTGTTGATTTACCACCAGACGAAAGGTTAAAAGCTGCTATAAGATTATTCGATGATGAGGATTTCACTGAAGCGGCTACCGAATTTGAAGCAATTATGCTTCAGTATCCCGGGAACAGTGTTGTTGATGATGCGCAGTACTATCTGGGAAGGTGTAAATACGAG
>JBATIA010000004.1:0-9210 GCA_049667415.1 Ignavibacteriaceae bacterium | reverse complement strand
CATTTTTACCTGTCCTAGCAATTTACTTTTCTTCATCAAATGATCTAATCACAAAATGGATTTTAAGTCTGATAAAATTCTCAGGCGATTTAAGTTTTTCACATATTAATATTTACAATTACTCTTTAACCGATTTAATTTTGTTTTACCTGATGCTTGTTATGTTACTTTATTATTTACCTCGGTTTAAGAAAATGGTTACAAAATTTGTTCTTTTTACTCTCGTTACTATTAATGCTATTCTACTTTCCTCAATTGATGACATTGATCTTCTTCCGGATAAATATCTAAGTGTATTTATGGTTGACGTAGGACAGGGGGATTCGTTTCTTTTAAAATTCCCTAACGGTAAAATCGCCTTGGTAGATGCCGGTAATACAACGATTACTTATGATAATGGTGAAAGAGTAATAATTCCCTTGCTCAAATATTTGGGGATTGAAAAGATAGATTATGGTTTTGTATCACATATAGATACTGACCACTACGGAGGTTTTGTTGCACTTGTCCTGGAGGGCATAATTGGTGAAATCTACAAACCTAATATTGATACTTCACTAAGCAAGGACATTAGATTTGAAGAATTCTTAAAAGAAAATAAAGTTCCAGTCCATTATTTTTCAGAACGGAAAATGGATATTGGAAATTCTGCTCTCTATTTTTTATACGATGACAAGGTCAAGAACATTGCAGGAGAATCTACAAATAACCGTAGTGGAATTTTCAAATTGGTCTATGGAGAAACCAGCTTTCTTTTTACCGGGGATGTAGAGAAAAATGTAGAAAAAATTTATGCTGAAAAGTATAAGAATTTTCTGGACTCAGATGTTCTGAAAGCGGGTCATCATGGAAGTAAAACAAGTTCCTCGGATGTATTCCTGAATTACATAACACCTAAATACAGCTTGATTAGTGCCGGATTTAAAAATAAATTTGGTCATCCGGCTAATGAAATTATTCAAAGGTTTCAGATGTATGGCTCAAAAATTTACAGAAGTGATTTGCAAAAAGCAGTTTTGTTACGTTCCGATGGAAAGCAAATTAAAGTTGTTAACTGGTAAATCAATTCATTAATTCAAATTAAATATAGAATTAAAATATGAGTAAAAATAAAATAGAAGTCGGGATAATAATGGGCAGTGACTCGGATCTTCCCGTAATGGAGGATGCTGTTAAAATTCTTAAAGAATTCGGAGTTGGCTATGAAGTAAAAGTGTTATCTGCACACCGTACTCCTCATCAACATGCTGAATATTCTAAGTCAGCTTCAGTTAGAGGACTTAAGGTAATCATAGCAGCTGCCGGGGGTGCAGCACATTTACCGGGTGTAACAGCTGCACATACGATCTTACCTGTAATTGGCGTTCCAATAAAAGGTAAATCTCTAGAAGGAATGGATTCACTTTTATCAATAGTTCAAATGCCTCCCGGCATTCCGGTGGCTACTGTTGCAATTAATGGCGCTAAGAATGCTGCAATCCTTGCGCTGAATATAATCGCATTGGGAAATGCTGAAATTGAGTCGAAATTATTAAAGTATCGGATCAAAATGGAGAAAGAATCGATGGATAAAAATGTGAAAATAAATAAATAAAACGATTGGTAAGAAAATTGATTAATGAAAAAATCATATTCCGATCTAATATTAATTTTCGTAATACTTGCATTAAAACACAAAATTTCTTAATGTTAACAGCAAGATTTTTGTGTGCATAACGTTTCAATGAATTTTACCGTCTTCAAAAAATAAACTATCTGGTACATTCTATGCGTGTATTTTTGGTACTTTATCTAATCAACATATCATCAACTAATTCAAGGAGGAATGCTATATGAAAAAATCATTTAGCTTACTTTTCGTTCTCTTTCTGGCCATTGGGTGGTGCACATCATTTGGTCAAAGCATGGAACCTTCTAATGGAGCTATTCCTAACTTAAAGTTAGAAAGAATCCATACGATTGTTAACCCAAGTCAGAACCCTGCTACAATAGCCTATGGCTACGCTGGTATAGCTGCAAATACTATCTCAATGCCTATTCCAGCAGGAACTCCATTCACTGTATTGGCACCCTGGGTTCAACCAGCCTTTGCATCATCAATGATTAAAGGTCCTAATGGTTTATATTATATGACCGAAATTGCTCCAGCTTTATATCAATTTGATCCTGGTTCTGGTGCCGTTACATTATTAGGAAGTATTACTGGTATGGGTGCAGATCAGCCTAATGGTATTTCATACAATCCTGCAAATGGAACGTATTACATTTGCTCAAGTGCTAACTTATATTCTTTTGATGTTTCTTCTCGCGTTGCTACTCTTATTGGCCCTTTTAATACTGGTGGTTTGATGATTGATCTTTGCTTTAATGCTGCTGGTGTTTGTTATGCTTACGACCTGGGTGTTGATAATGCATACACTGTTGATATTACTACCGGTGCTGTAACTTTATTAGGTCCATTAGGATATGATGCAAATTTTGGACAGGGAATGAGCTTTGACTTTGAATCCGGTACTATCTATTTAAGTGCTTTCAATAATGGATCTGTTACTGGTCAGTTAAGAACTATGGATCCCGGTACCGGTAACACAACATTAATAGTTGACTGGGGATTTGAACAAGTAGCTCCATTTGCACTTGATACTCAATACGGTCCTCCTTGCCCGGTAGGTGCTCCATCTAATCCAAGTCCACCAAATGGTGCAACTGGTATTGGTTTAACAGGCAATACTGCAAGCTGGACAAATGGTTCAGGAACTACCCAGGTTGAACTTTGGTTTGGTCCACAAGGTAGCTTGAGCCAGGTTTATAGCGGAACACCAATAACATCTTTTGCTCTTCCGCCACTTAATTACTTTACTACCTATGCATGGTACGTAATAGATAAAAATGATACATGCGGAACACAGGGTCCAACATGGACATTTACAACAATGCAGGATCCTAACATTATTTTCTATGAGGAATTTAATGACTTAAGCTGCTGGACACCAATCGGTCCATTAGGACTTACAAACTGGGCTACCTCAAATACAAGCAATGCAGGTGGTACACCACCCGAATTAAGATTGAGCTGGACACCTTCATTCGATGGTTTGTCTCAGTTGTTATCCTGCCAGTTAACTACAACAAATCCTGGTCTTCAGCATCAATTAACTCTAAGACATTTTTGTGATTGGTTTGCAGATCCTGCACCAACTATGGGATTGGCAATTACATATGATGACGGGGCAACTAAGACTGATCTTTGGTCATTTGTACCGGTCGGTGGAAATGTCGGTCCAGAAGTTATAAATGTCAACTACACACCAACACAAGCCAATTTCAAATTTATCTTGTTCTGTAATGGCAATTCTTTCAATATAGATTTCTGGTATGTAGATGATATGGTTGGACCAGCTATCCCCGTTGAATTAACTTCATTCACAGCCAACGCTAGTGAAGGTTTAGTTGAACTCAGCTGGATTACTGCTACAGAAACCAACAACCAGGGATTTGAAGTTCAGAGAAGCAACGGCAGTGAGTTTGAAACACTTACATTCGTTGAAGGACATGGAACAACAACCGAAACCCAGGCTTATTCATATACTGATAGGGATGTGAAAGTTGGTTCATACAGCTATAGACTGAAACAAGTTGACTTTGACGGAACATTTGATTATTCAGATGTTGTTGAAGTTGACGTTCCGGCTCCTGCTGTATTTGCTTTAGACCAGAACTATCCAAATCCGTTTAACCCGAGCACAAAAATAAGCTTCAGACTTGCTGTTGACTCTAAGGTTAGCCTGAAGGTATTTGATGTTCTTGGACAGGAAGTTGCAACACTTCTTAATGGTAATATTGTTGCTGGTTCACATCAGGTAGATTTCAATGCTTCAGCTCTTAATTCAGGTGTATATCTGTATCAGATCGAAGCTACGGGAATTGATGGAACTAACTTTACTTCAGTAAAGAAGATGATATTGACCAAATAAAATTGGCTTAATTTCTCTTTTACTAAACCGGCTCTGAAATATGAGCCGGTTTTTTTATGTCTAATAAAATCAGTGCAATTTCTTTTCATTGCTAGTTGGTATTATAAATTATAATTTTACACCGAATTTATTCACAAATCGGAATGTAAATGAAATCAATATTATCAATACTTGTCCTGTTGTTAGCGGTGGGTTGCTCACCTAAAAAATCTGATAAAGATCTTTTAGATGAGGCAAAGAAAAACCTTAAAGAACATAAAATTTCTGAAGCAGTAATGGCTTTTGAGGAGCTTGTTAACGATAATCCTGAGAGTAAATTAGCACCCGAAGCGCTATCTGAACTTGCTGCAATATACCAGAATAAACTTGTTAAAAGCCTCAGTGAAAAAGAAAATTTCGAAAAGGCGGTAACCACATTTAAGAAAATTCACACTTTATATCCAAAAAGTGAGTTCGCACCTTCAGGATTGTTTATGGCAGCATTTATAAGTGCAAACGAGTTAAAAAATTTTGATGAAGCAACTTCTCTTTATAAACTCTTTTTGCAAGAATATCCTGGTAACGAGTTAACTGCTTCGGCACAAGCTGAGCTGGATAATATGGGACTCTCACCTGAAGAAATTCTTCAGAAGAATATGGCAAAAGAAAAGTAATGGATAAACCTGTAAGGGATTTTAAATCCTTTTTAGATCCGTCGTTTATTTCTAAACTGAATTCCCTCGAACTTAAGGCAAGATTAGTGGTAGAGGGATTTATGGTAGGATTACATAAAAGTCCTTACCATGGATTTAGTGTTGAGTTTTCCGAACATCGTTCCTACATGCAGGGAGATAATCTTAAAGATGTTGATTGGAAAGTATTTGGAAGAACTGAAAAATATTTTATAAAGCAGTACGAAGAAGAAACGAACTTAAGGAGTCATATTTTTCTGGACACAAGCAATTCAATGGCTTACAGTTCCGGAAAAAATATTTCAAAGCTTGATTACTCGTTAACTCTTGCTGCTGCATTAAGTTATCTGATGGTTCATCAGCAGGATGCCGTTGGATTGACTCTTTATTCGGAAAAAATAAACAAATATTTACCTCCAAAATCCTCGCGTGCTTATCTTCAGGAGATATTAAAAAACCTGGCTAATATTCAGGCTTCCGAAAAAACAAACACCGCTTCAAGTTTAAGTGAAGCTGCTGAGAAGATTAAAAGAAGGGGACTGGTCATCATTATCTCCGATTTATTTGACGAAATCGGTTCTGTATTGAAAGCTTTGAAGCATTTCAGTTACAAAAAAAATGAAGTTATAGTATTCCAGGTTCTTGACCCGATGGAAAAGACTTTTGCTTTTGGGAATGATGCTATTTTCAAAGATCTGGAAACAGGGGATGAACTTACAACGCAACCGTATCAGATTCAAAAAGCTTACCGCGAGGCGATGTCTGAATTTACAAATCGCATTAAGACCGAGTGTTTGAATTCGAACATTGATTACAATCTGATAGAAACATCTGATCCTTATGATAAGGCTCTTTTTCGTTACATTCAGAAGAGATCAAAGTTATTTTAATACTTTTTAATTTGTTGCAAATACTTCTCAGATAAACTTTTTGCCTCAGTCTCTGATTTTGCCTCAACTATAATTCGTATGATGGGTTCGGTGTTTGACTTTCTGAAATGTACCCAATGATCATCAAAATCTACCCTTAGACCATCTTCTGTGTTTATTCGTCCTTCACTAAAATGGTCAACAAGCTTTTTAATGACATCGTCAGGACTTTTTGTTACTTCAATTTTCTTTTTAACTATATAATATTTGGGAAGATCATTCTTTAAAGTTGAGAGTGATTTTCCGTAATCAGAAAGATGTTGGAGTGTTAATGCTATTCCTACCAGTGCATCTCTGCCATAGTGCAATTCAGGAAAGATAACTCCACCACTTCCTTCACCGCCGATTATTGCTTTAACTTCTTTCATTTTCTTGACAACATTTGCTTCACCAACCGGTGAACGAAAAACTTTACATCCGTATTTTGCAGCAACATCTTCAACAGCCCTGGTTGTTGAAAGATTAACAACTACGTCACCCTTTTTTCTGGAAAGTACAAATTGAACAACCTGAACAATTGTATTTTCTTCACTGAACGGTTCACCTTTATCGGTTATTAAAACCAGACGATCAACATCAGGGTCAACTACAATTCCAAAATCTGCTTTCATTTCTTTACCTTTTTTCATTGTTTCAGTCAGATTTTCAGGTAGTGGTTCAGGGAGACGAGGAAAAATTCCTGTTTTTTCACAATCTATTTCGATTACTTCGCAGCCAAATTCCTTAAGGAACTCAGGAAGCACATATGCACCTGCACCATTAACGCAATCAAGTACAACTTTGAATTTGCTTTTTCGAATCTCATCCAAATAAATCATTCCCAGGTCTAAAATTGCATCAACATGATTTTGAATACCTTGTTTGTATTCAGTTCTTTTACCAATTTTATCCCATGACTTATAACTCAACTCACCTTTCTCCAAATACTTTTGCATTTGAGCAAACTCTTCAGGTGAAAGAAACTGACCTGTTTTGTTCAACAATTTTAATGCGTTCCATTGGTTCGGATTGTGGCTTGCAGAAATTGCAATACCACCCGAAGCATTTAATTTCTTTACGTTAAATTGAACCGTAGGCGTGGGACAAATACCTATATCTACAACATCAATTCCCTTTGCCAGTAAAGTTCCTGTGACAATCAGGTTTACCATTTCACCTGTTATTCTTGCATCACGTCCAATTACTACTTTCCCTGATCCAATAAATTCTGCATAAGCATTTGTATATTTAATAATTACTTCCGGTTCTAATCCATTGCCAACTATTCCCCGGATGCCGGAAATGCTAGTCATCAAAGTACCCATTTAGTTCCCTTTTAATTGATAAATATCTGCTTCTGACTATGCAAAGATAATTATTTGGTAATTGAATATTAGAGTTTAATTTTAAGTAATATATTCATAAAAGTTGTAATAATTTGAAAGATAAAATAAATAAAATTAACCAGCTGTTAGTTAGACACTTTGGCATTCCATATAGACCAAAAAGGTTACCGGGTCCAATAGACGCTTTAATAGCAACCATTCTTTCTCAAAATACAAATGATAAAAACTCATACCAGGCATATCAAAATCTTAAGAAAAAATATAAGTCGTGGCAGAAACTTGCAGATGCTCCAAGAAAAAAAATTGAGCAAACAATTAGAGTGGCTGGATTAGGGAAGCAGAAATCAGCAACAATAAAAATTTTTCTGACAACTTTAAAAAAGAATAATGTTTCTTTAAATCTTACAGATTTAAATACATTGCCCGATGAAGAGATACTGAATGATCTCACCTCAATTAAAGGAATTGGAGTAAAAACAGCAAGCTGCGTTTTACTATTTTCTTTAGATAGAAATGTTTGTCCTGTTGATACGCACGTTCACAGAACACTTAATCGAATAGGTATTATTAAAACCAATACACCGGATAAAACCTTTGAGAAAATTAACGGAAAACTACCAGAAGGAATAGCACACCAATTTCATACAAACTTAATCAAATTGGGCAGAGAAATATGCAAGCCGTCAAAACCGTTGTGTTCCGTATGTCCACTGCTGAAGATATGCAAATTCAGAAAAAAGAATTTGGAAAATGTGGACAAAAAAAGCGGCAATAGCTTTCTCCTTTTAGATTCGATTTAGAAAAGCATTTTTAGTATCAAGAATTCTGATTATCTTTATTTTGCTCTTAGGCATAATTCACTTAAATTTGAATTAAATTTTCCTCATCTATAAAACTATCAGGAGTTATTAAATGGCAGAACAATTAGGATTGCTCGGATACGATTATGTTGAATTTTACGTTGGATCGGCAAAAATGTGGGCTTATTGGCATGCAAAAGCTATGGGGATGAAAATCGTTGGATATCTTGGACCAGAAACAGGTGTTAAAGGAAAAGTATCCTATTATCTCGAACAAAATAATCTTCGCATTGTAGTTACATCAGCTATAAATCCTAAGCAATATGAAATATATTCTTTTGTTGATAGACATGGCGATGGAGTTAAAAGATGGTCATTAAAAGTTAAAGATGTTAAAAAAGCATTTGATGCTGCAATTAAGAACGGTGCAATACCTGCCTGGGAACCTAAGAAAACTGAAAATGAGAATGGCTACATTGAGGAAGCAGCATTAAAACTGTATGATGATGCCGAGATTGTTTTTGTTAACAGAGATAATTACAAAGGTATCTTCAAACCGGGATATGGAAAACCTATTCAGAAAATTGACATTGTAACTGAAGATACCGGACTTCAGGCAATCGATCACATTGTTGGAAATGTGCGAACCAATGAAATGGATATATGGGTAAACTATTTAAATAAGAGCCTTAACTTTGAGACATTCATAGATTTTGGTCCTGGTGATATTTCAACTCAGTATTCTGCTCTGCTTTCCAAAGTAGTTCGTTCAACTGAGGGTCCAGCAATAAAAAATCCAATCAATGAACCTTATGAAGGATTGAAGAAATCTCAGATCGAAGAATACATTGATGAGTACCTCGGTTCAGGAATTCAACACGTTGCAGTTATTACAAACGATATTATTAAAACTATTGCTGCACTGAGAAAAAACGGAATGGAGTTTCTTTCCGTTCCCGATTCATATTATGATACATTAAAAGAAAGAGGTTTTGAAGTTACCGAGGACATTGGTGAACTAAAGAAATATGGAATTCTCTGTGACATAGAAGGGAAGGGTTATTTGTTGCAGTTATTTACAAAACCAATAGGAGACAGACCAACATTCTTCTATGAAATAATTCAACGAAGAAAAGGTGCACAGGGATTTGGACAAGGTAATTTCCAGGCGTTGTTTGAATCTATTGAAAGAGATCAGGCACAGCGTGGAAGTCTTGATAGAAAGTAATAAATTTTGAAAATAACTTAGGAGGTTTTTAATGCCATTTTATGTTAAAGTAGGAAAAGTTCCACCAAAAAGGCACATCACTTTTTATAAAGACGATGGTAAATCATTATACCGTGAAGAATTGTTCAGCACAAAAGGATTCTCTGGAATTTACTCGAACAAATATCATCTTTATATGCCTCCGCAGGTTGAGCAAATTGGTGAGGTAAATCAGGGTAAATCATCCGATTGGCCAAACGCTCCTTTACAGTATTATCACTTCTTCACTGATAATAAAAAAAGT
>JBATIA010000003.1:0-1953 GCA_049667415.1 Ignavibacteriaceae bacterium | reverse complement strand
AAGCCTTGAAGCAAGCTGGAGTATGGCTGAAGAGAAAGATAATTTTTATACCAATGTTTACGGAACTAAAGGCAGCATAGGCGCGAATCCTTTTAAACTGATAAAAGTATTAAATGACGAACACATTGACCTCGGTTCAACTTTTGTGGACTCACCAACAGAAGCATTTAAAAAATCTTATTTAAATGAGCTTAAAAGTTTTATAGGAGCAATAAGAGGGCTTAACCCTGTATTTTCATCAGGTGAAGAAGCATTACAGCTTCTAAAAATGGCTGAAGCAATGTATAAGTCTGCTGAGAAAGATACAGAAATTAAAATTCCACAATAGAATGAAAAAAATTTTACTGGTTGATGACGAAGAAGACATTCTGGAATTTTTAAAGTACAACCTTGAACAGGAAAACTTTGAAGTTCTGTTAAGTTCGAATGGAAAAGATGCTCTAAAAAAAATTTCTCAAAATCCCGATTTAATCGTGCTTGACGTGATGATGCCTGAAATAGATGGCTTTGAGCTTTATGAATTAATCAAGAATAACAAAGAATCTCAGGACATTCCTGTTATCTTCCTTACTGCCAAATCGGGTGAAACAGATGAAATTAAAGGGCTTAATCTCGGAGCAAGCGATTATATTCAAAAACCTATCTCACCCAAAAAGTTAATTGCACGAATAAAGTCTAATCTGCGGAAGATATCTGCCAATGAAAAAAAGCTGCAAGCTCCTGTGGAAGTTAAAATAGGACCTTTAATAATTGATGTTGAAAAATTTGTTGTTAAAATTGATGGCAAGCAGAAATTTTTCCCGCGCAAGGAATTTCAATTACTTTATTTTCTTGCCAGCAATCCCGGAAAAGTATTGAACCGGGAAACATTATTAAAAGAAATATGGGGCAATGATGTTTTTGTTATCGACCGAACAATAGATGTGCATATTAGAAAGATCAGAGAAAAACTTGGTAAAAACTCAGAACTAATTGAGACAGTAAAAGGAATTGGATACAGATTTAAACACATCCAATAAATTTTTATCAAACCTGGCTTCTTCTTCTGTTTACTACAGAGAATTCCTCTTATTAAATCTTCTTTTTATAGTAGTGATACTTCTGCTGACTCGAGATTTTTCATTGTTGCTTCCTTCAATGGTATCTATTCTGTTTATTGATATTGCAGCACTCTACTTAATTGGCAGAAGACGAAATAAAGAACTTGATGAAATTAAAACCATCATCAATAACATCAGGAAGAACAAGTATAACATTGAAGATGAGATACAACTTAGTTCTAATTTGCTATCGCTGCAGAAAGCCATTAAGAAAATGTTTAAAAAGGATAAAAGTGACATTGAATATCTTAATCGTTTACAGAAAGTCAGATCACAATTTCTGGCTAACGTCTCACACGAATTAAGAACCCCAATTTTTGCCATACAGGGTTATATTGAAACTTTGTTAAATGGTGCTGTAAATGATAAAAAGGTAAATATTCATTTTCTTGAAAAGGCAAACCAGAATACAATCTCATTAAGCAATTTATTGAATGACCTCATTGATATTTCTATGATTGAATCCGGTGAGATGCGGATGAGTTACCGTTACTTCAAAATTAATGACTTAATTAACCAGGTCATCCAGGAGAATAAAAAAGTTGCTGAGGATAAAAACCTTGGGTTAAATTATATTCCTGCGAGAGATGACCTTGAAGTATTTGGTGATAAGGAGAAGTTAAGACAAGTATTGGTCAATCTCATCCTTAATGCAATTAAATACACTGAAAAAGGTAAAGTTGAAATTTTAGTGGAGGAAGAAAACAAACGTGCAAAGGTAATTGTCAGGGATACCGGAATAGGAATCCCGGAAAATTATCTGGACAGGATTTTCGAAAGGTTCTTCCGCGTAGATAAAGCCCGTTCCAGATCGCTTGGAGGGACTGGATTGGGTCTTGCTATTGTTAAGCAC
>JBATIA010000002.1:0-3262 GCA_049667415.1 Ignavibacteriaceae bacterium | reverse complement strand
CCTTAAGCCATCTTTGCAATTAAGATTTATAGCTGGTATAAATTATATCCAACCTCGTTGAATATAGAATGTAAGCGTAATATATATATCCTCCTATAAAAAATCCGGCTTTCACAGGATATTAGCTCTGCAGGCAGGACTTTCCCAAAGGGATTCCTTTGTCCAAAGAACTTTCGTTTAGGAAGAACTTACGACTCTGATATGAACATCCTGGTTTCCAACTTATAAGCAATTGCTCAAAAAAAATCCAGTGTTAGCCGGATTATTGCTCCGCAGGTAGGACTTGAATCCATCAAAAGCCGGATCTTCGACCTACGACACCCTGATTAATCCGGCAACTGCCGGACTCTAACCACAAGTATTTCCTTCCTTATAAATTCTCTTCCTCTATGGCTCTTTAATTCTTTTTCTCGTTTCATTGCTAATGAACGTGTGGAAAACTTTTCATAGTAAACAAGCTCCCAGGAGATATAACTTTTAGTGAAACGGGATTTGCCGGTGTTGTGCTCAAATAATCTTTTTTGTATGTCGGATGTATGTCCTATGTAAAGCTTATCGAATTTCTTTGAGTATAGAACGTATGTGTAATAAATATGTTCTTCCATAATTAAAAAATCCGGCTTTCACCGGATATTAGCTCCGCAGGTAGGACTTGAACCTACGACACCCTGATTAACAGTCAGGTGCTCTAACCAACTGAGCTACTGCGGAATTTTCTGAAATTGAGGGCTAAATTTACGTACTCACACCATATGTGTCAAGATTTCTGACTATAGCCTAATTTCTCTCATTAAGCTTTGTTTCATACCTAAAATCATTCTTTATTACAGCCTCCTTATAAATTTCATTTACTCAGAACTGATTTATCTTTTAACCTATTCAGTACTAAAATCATATCAACAGATTTATCTTTACTCACAAAAACGAATAGCGTCAATTTCGACGAGAATAATTATGGATATATAGAAATCTTTAATAAATCAGGAAGTAAAAAATCTGCTGCGTAATATTTACAGGAAGATTTTTCGAGACGACAATTTTAACTAATAGTAAAACATTAGCTCGAACAAAAAAAATTATTTGATATTGACCAGCTATCAATTGCTCCCGACAAAGTTGACTTTTTAGGCTTCTTAAATGAGACACACCATAAAATATCAACTTCAATGGTATATCAATTGCTTAAACAGGAATATACTTGGAATATTTTTAATAAAGAATTATAACAGCGGGGACCACAAATAAATAGTTAAACCAGGAATTCACCCTTCATATCTCGACTCAACCACAACCACCATATACCGGCTTCGCCTGAAGCCGGTTTTTTATTTTTGGGATTTTTCCATTGTTGAATCTTACTTTTTTTTTATTTAACTAGTTGATGAAAAAATCATCCATAATTTCACTGCTTTAGTGAAAACATTATTTGCCGGTTTATTTTATATTCTGTTGATACTTCAAGGAGTATCAATTGCCCAAAATGATAAGTACATTATTTCCGGTTTCATCACAGATGCTATCACCGGCGAAGCCCTGGTTGGCACCAATCTCCTTCTCTATCAAGATACCCTGAATTTTATCGAACCACCCTTAACTGGTACCGCAACAAATAAATTCGGTTACTATGTAATTCCATCATTAACAACCGGCACTTACTATTTGATAGTCAGACACCTAGGATATAAAACCAATTTATCGGAAATATTTATTTCCGGCAAACAGCAGAGTGAAACTTTATCAATAGAACTTTTTCAGGAAGATATTGAACTCGGGGAAGTAATTGTTGAAGGAAAACGAACCGGTGCAGCAACAACTAGTACTATAGATATTTCACCGGAGTTGCTTTCAAAACTGCCTACCATTAGTGGAGAGGTTGATTTGTTCAAATCGCTTGAACTTTTGCCTGGTGTCAATAAACCCTCAGAGATTTCAAGTGGCTTGTATGTTCGTGGTGGATCCCCTGACCAAACCTTAACTTTAGTTGATGGAGTTATTGTATATAATCCAGCACATCTTGGAAATATTGCAAGCACATTTAATACGGGGGCTATAAGCGATGTTAGATTAATTAAAGGAGCTTACCCTGCTGAGTACGGTGGCAGACTATCAAGCGTGTTGGATATTAAGCTTCGATCCGGTACAAAGGAAAAAGATAAGGGTACTGTTGGGCTTGGCGTTATAAATTCATTTGCTGCTTTTGAAGGTCCAATTGGAGAAAATTCCACATATATGCTTTCCGGAAGATATATGTACTATGATATTATTCAGAAAAGTTTTAGCAGCACCTCAAACATTCCGCGCTATAACTTTTATGATCTGAATGCAAAAGTCAATTACCTAATAACTGAAAATAATATCATCTCCATTAGCGGGCTATACAGCAATGACCATGCTTATAATCCTCCGGAACAATCTGACACAGATTACGATATCGAATGGAAAAATGTTAACCTAAGTCTGAACTGGCTGCAAGTGAACAAAAAATCCTTATTACTAAATTCAATTATCAGTTTTATCAATTATGAATTCTCCTCAAAAATAGGAGTAAATCCGAATACGGTTTCTTCGTATACATACTTTTCCAATCCAAATCTTGTTGACTTTTATATCCGACAAAATGCAGAAATCAGATGGCATCAGGATCACACATTTAAAACCGGGTTTGATATAGCACTTCATAAGTATGATATTTTGTACAGCGACGTCTATAACGAAGCATTAGATAAAAGCCCATTCGCAGGTCAGGATATAACATCTGTTGAGTCTTCGCTTTACATCCAGAGCGAATCAAAATTTACTGACGACTTATCAGCAAACCTGGGTGGAAGACTTTACTATTTTAGTACTCAAAAGTTGCTCAGATTTGAGCCGAGAATTGCCGCGACTTATGATTTAACACCGGACCTTACTATAAAAGGCGCATTTGCAATCGCTCATCAATTTTTACATCTGATTGTAAGAAACGATATCACTCTACCAACTGATCTTTGGTATCCTTCAACTAAAAATATTCAGCCCAGCAAATCAACTCAATATGTATTTGGGTTTGACAGTTACTGGTTTGACCAAAGTTATTTGTTTACTGCTGAGGGATTCTACAAGGAAATGAAAAATATATATGAGTTCAAAAATGCACCTCAACTCAATCCACTCGACGATTCAATCGAAGAGCAATTTACTTCAGGGCAGGGTGAAGCTTATGGGGTAGAACTTTTTCTCAACAAAACTAAAGGAAGTTTTTCGGGCTGGATAGGATATACTC
>JBATIA010000001.1:0-2764 GCA_049667415.1 Ignavibacteriaceae bacterium | reverse complement strand
AGCAGAGGGTTATTCCTATAATACCGCCGCTTCGTAATACTACCGTTGAATTTGTAGAGACAGTCGGTAATCTTTATTATCAACAAAAAGATTTTAAGAATATAGCAGAGAAAAAAATCTCCTACTTCCTCGATTTTATAAGGAATAAGTATTTTATAAAAACAGGTAGCTTTGATGAAGAAACTATCAGGAAAATATCTGATAAATCGTCTTTGTCAATAGGGAAGTTGAATTCAATTTTCAGGGAGATCGAGAAAATTAACCGGAGCCAAAAAATTACTGAAGAAGATTTAATTAATATTAATTATCATTTAGAAAAATTTTACGAAAGAATAAAGTAATATGGAAGAAACAAACTTCACTCCACGGACAGATTTATCTGATCTGAAAAATTCAATAGAACTAGTAAGAGCCGAGATAAAAAAGATAATCATCGGGCAGAGAAAAATAATTGATATGATGATAGCAGCAGTACTAGCCGATGGTCATGTATTAATTGAAGGTGTTCCGGGAATAGCTAAAACATTACTTGCGAAGCTGGTTGCCAGAACAATTTCAGCTGATTTTTCCAGGATTCAATTTACGCCTGATCTTATGCCTTCTGATATTCTCGGTACATCTGTATTTAACATGAAAACTACAGAGTTTGAATTTAACCGGGGACCAATATTTTCAAATATAATTTTAATTGATGAAATAAATCGCGCACCTGCAAAAACGCAGTCAGCTTTGTTTGAAGCGATGGAAGAACGCCAGGTGACGATTGACGGAACTACACATAAATTGGAAAGTCCTTTCACAGTTTTCGCGACTCAAAATCCTATTGAGCACGAAGGAACTTACAAGCTACCTGAAGCCCAACTGGATCGTTTTTTATTTAAAGTTGAAATGGATTATCCATTACCAGAAGAAGAAGTAAAAATTCTTCTTGATCTTCACAGCAGGAAAAATATCAATGACCTTAGCATTATTCAGCCGGTATTCACAAAAGAAGCTCTTAAGCAATTAAGAGAAAAAGTGAGAACAACTCACATGGAAGAGAAAGTTGCGGGATACATTGCCCAATTAGTAAATAACACACGCAATAACAGCGATCTTTATCTCGGTGGTTCACCCAGGGCTTCAATTTCAATTATGATAGGGGCAAAGGCAATTGCTGCGATTAACGGCAGGGACTTTGTCACTCCGGATGACGTAAGGGAAGTTGTTTATCCTGCTTTAAGACACAGGATTCTCCTGACACCTGAAAAAGAAATGGAAGGAAGAACACCGGATGATATTATTAAAACGATCTTAGAACGGGTTGAGGTTCCACGGTAGTGAGAACTATTAAGTCTTTTTATCTTTCTTCAAGATTTTTTATTGTGATTGCCTCACTGGTATTTCTATTTGTTTTATCATACTTCTTTCCTCCGTTGCTTGTAATTAGTAATCTTCTTTTTGTGGCTATAGTTTTTTTACTGTTATCCGATATCTACATTCTATATATGAATAAAAAAGGAATTTATTCCTTTAGAATAACGCCAAACCGCTTATCAAACGGAGATGACAATGAAATTAAGATCTTTCTTGAAAACCGTTATTCATTCACTATTAATATAGAAATAATCGATGAAATTCCTTTTGATTTTCAGAAACGTGATCTTTCATTCCGATTATCTGTTGAACCGGGAATTACCAAAATATTTTCTTATAATTTAAGACCAGTAAAACGAGGCGAATATAATTTCGGGAGCACAAATGTTTACGCTGCTTCACCAATAGGTTTTGTAAGACGAAGATATAGTTTTGAAGGAGCCAAAATTGTCCCGGTCTATCCTTCTTATGTCCAGATGAAAAAGTATGAGTTGATGGCTATTTCGGATAGATTAACTGAAGCAGGAGTGAAAAGAATAAGGCGAATAGGACATTCAATGGAGTTTGAACATATAAAAGAATATGTAAGAGGAGATGATTACCGGACAATTAATTGGAAAGCTACAGCTCGAAAAGCTAATCTGATGGTAAATCATTATGAGGATGAAAAGTCCCAGCAGGTCTACAGTGCAATTGATATCGGCAGAGTTATGAAAATGCCATTTGAAGGAATGAGCCTGATCGATTATGCTATAAATTCGTCACTCGTAGTTTCAAGTATAGCTATGCACAAGCAGGACAAAGCAGGAATTATTACATTCTCCAATAAAGTCAACAATATTTTACCTGCAGAAAACCAGGCGCGTCAGATGCAAAAAATTCAGGAAGTTCTTTACAACCAGAAGACAGATTTTCTCGAATCCGATTTTGAAATATTAGCAAGCACAATTCTTCAAAAGATTACTCACAGAAGTCTTATTATTTTATATACAAACTTTGAAACATTAAATGCATTGAAAAGACAGCTTGCATATTTACGCAGACTCTCACAGGCACATCTGGTTATCATAATTTTCTTCATTAATACTGAGTTATATGGATTAATTGATAAACCGGCCAATAACGTCGAAGAGATTTATAAAAAGACTATAGCGGAAAAATTTGCGCTTGAAAAACGGTTAATTGTAAAGGAATTGGCACGATACAGCATTCAGTCAATTTTAACAACACCACAGAATCTTTCAGTAAATACAATTAATAAGTATCTCGAGCTAAAGGCACGGGGATTGATTTAATATTTGCTATGCAAACGATCGAGATAGAAACCACCCAAAATGTTAGCATTGAGTACCCGGTAGCAAGCGTTGGTGAAAGGGTAGTTGCAGCAATAATTGATCAACTCATAATG